>NZ_JABXEM010000241.1:0-17887 GCF_013372595.1 Myxococcus sp. AM011 | reverse complement strand
GTCTCCATCTCCGCCGACGAGCGGCTCCGAGGGGCCGGGCCGGCTCGCCGTCGTGGAGACCTCTCCGGCCACGAACACACGGGCGGGCCGCGCGGCGGTCTGGAAGATGGGGATGCGCTCACCGTCGGCGGTGAGGCCCTCGACGTAGTACTCGACGCCTGGCGGGACCATGTGCTCGGCGGGGATGACGCCGCGGTAGAGGTCGCCGTACTGGCGCTCCATCAGCACGCGGGCGAAGGGCTCACCCGGGCCGCGGTAGCGGACGTACATCTCCAGGATGCGGCTTCCCTCCACGAGCGTGCCGTCCAGCCGCAGAGGCAGGTTGGCCTCGGCCTTGGTCGGAGCGGAGTGAAGAAGTGAAGGCTCCTCGGCACGGACAGGTACCGCCAGGAAGAGCACGAAGCTGAGGAGGGTCGCGCGCGCGAGTGTGTTCTTCAAGCTGAAGGGGATGGTCCATTGCCCCCCTCCCCGAGTCAAGGAAGGGAGCCCCGAGGCCGCGTGCCGCTGATTTTTTGCCGGGTCTCCAGGGCCGTGCGAGGGATCGCCGCACTCCATGCGCGACTCGCTCGCCCTGCACCTTGCCCTCTTCCGTCGTCAGCGGGCACAAATCGCCCGCGTGGTGGACGGGCAGACAGATGCCTTCCGCTCCTACGAGGCCCGCTACCGGCGGCGTACCGCCAGCTATCGGCGCGTCCTGCCTCTGGCCGACGTGCACCAACGCGTGCTCGCCTCGGACGTGGTGTACGTGGGCGACTACCACACGCTGCCCCTGGCGCAGCAGACCTACCTCGAGCTGGTGGAGCACGCGCTCACCTCGGGACGCCGCGTCGTGATGGCCCTCGAGTGCATCGAGGGACGTCACCAGACCTCGGTCGATGCCTGGCGCTCCGGCCGCCTCTCGGAGCGCTCCCTCCTGGCGAAGCTGGGCGGTGACACGGATGGTGCGGGATTCGGCCCGGGCGCCCCGCTGCGCACCCTGCTCGCCTTCGCCCGGCGCCACCGCCTGGAGGTCGTCGGAATCGACCGGCGTGCCCAGGGTGAGCGCTCGCTCGCGCTGAGGGATGCCTACGCCGCGGAGCGCATCGCCCGGGCGGCCCGTGCCGAGGACCGTCCGCTCGTCCTCGTCCTCGTGGGCCAGTACCACGTCGCGCCGTGTCACCTGCCCGCGCAGGTGGAGCGCGCGCTCGGCGACGACACGCGTCGCGGCCTGGTCGTGTACCAGAACGCGGAAGGCGTCTGGTGGCGGCTGGCCCGCGACGGACGCATGGGCGTGGCCGAAGCGGTGGAGCTGGCCGACGACACGGTGTGCCTGCTCAACGCCTCTCCCGTCGTCTGTCAGCAGAGCTTCCTCGACTATCTGGAGGCCGAGGCCGGCGACTCGCCCTTGATGGACCGGGGTGCCTCGGAGCGGTTCCGGGAGATGGCGGCGCTGATCGGCCGCCTCGCCGGGGTGCCGGTGGTGCGCGCGCTGGAGTCGGTGGAGGTCGCCACGGTGGCGGATGGCGACGTGTTGGCGCGCATCCAGCGACGCGGGCGCTTCACGCAGGCGGAGCTGTCACAGCTGCGCCGCCACATCCTGTCGCGGGAGAGCAGCTACATCCCGCGAGCGCGGACGGCGTATCTGGCCTCGCTGTCACTGAACCACGCGGCGGAGGAGGCCGCGCACTTCGTGCGGCACTGCGCGGTGGGCAGCGCGATGGAGGCGCCGCGCACGGCCTCCGAGGCGTTCTACGCGCGGTGCATGGAGGAGGCGCTGGGCTTCTTCGGCTCCCGCCTGGTGAACCCGCGTCGCACGTGCCTGGGGCTGGCCGATTGGGCCCGTCGCTTCGGCGAGAGTCGCGGCGTGGAGCGACAGGTCTCCGCCTTCGTGCTGGCGCACAAGGCCGCGGAGCTGGAGGCGCCCGAAGAGGCGGTGAAGCTGCTGCCCCTGCGCAAGGACCGGCTGTTCCACGGCGTCAGCCACGCGCTGGGCTACCTGCTCGGGGACAGGCTCTACCGCGCCTTCGACGAGGGCCGGCTGGCGAAGGCGGAGGTCCGCGCCCTGTTTCGAGATCCGTTCGCCGACGCGCGCACCGTGTACTTCACCTGGGCCGAGCGGCTGCGGGACTGAGTCTCACCGAGCGCGTGCCTCGGGGGCCTCCGCCTCTGGGGGCTTCGGCGCGGCGGGAGGGGACGCGAAGGTGCCATCCGGGAGGAGGTCGCGCCTGGACGCGGGGTTGTCCTCGGTGACGACGCTGATGCCGCCATCCGGAAACAGGACGTAGGTCACCGCCGTGTCGACGTGGCCCACCGCCAGCGACGTCAGCTCCGGATAGAGCATCAGCAAGGCCAGCTCCGTCTCCAGCGGTCCCTTGAAGGTCTGGTGCAGGTGCGCATCCATCCGCGAGGCGTCCTCGGTGATGGGCGCCACGTCGACCGCGATGACGCTCGGGTGCAGCTTCACCTGCTCGCGCAGCGTCTTGCCATCCGGAGCGAAGCGGAAGCGGAAGTCGCCGCCATAGAAGAAGCGCTTCGGGTCCCTGGTCCCCTGCAGCGTGTACACGGTGATGTCGCCCGACGCATCCACGAGGACCACGGGGTTGACGCTGGTCCGACCGAAGGTCTCCACGGTGATGGTCTTCGCCGTCCTCACCGCGCGGGCCATGGGGCTGAAGTCGATGGGGAGCGTGTTCAAGGGGATGAGCTCCATCCATTCGGGCTCCTCGTGGGGAGCCTTCAACGCATAGGCCGGGATGAATTTCCCCGCGTCGTCGACCCGGCCGAAGAGGCCGTACCAGGCGCCACCATGAGGCAGGGTGAGGTGCATCTGCATCCGGGACGGGCTCAGGTCCACGTCCTTGCTCTCCATCAGCACGTCCGTGGCGCGAATGGCGGCGCGCTCCGCTTCGACGATGTACCGGGCGCGGGCCTGGACCCGGAGCAACTCCGCGTCGTCCACGGGGATTCGCGAGGGAGCGGGAGCCGCGGCGTCGCCCAGGAACGCGCGCGTTGAATGCGCGCCGCAGCCGACGAGTGACACGAACACCACCAGGGACAGCACCAGCCGCATGCGAGACCTCGTGCCGCGAGTCTGCGCGATTCCCCGGGGTCCGTCACGCTGCGCGTGCGGGTCGGCAACACGGCCGCTTGCTCGCGGGTCCGGGAGGTTCAGGGAGCGGCCTCCACGGAGACTTCCATCTCCACTTCCGCGTCGTCCGCCCATCTCGGCAGGGAGAACCACAGCTCCGACGCTCCCGACAGGATGTGCCGGCCGACGTCGAGCACGTGCAATCGCTCGTCCGAGGGCTGCCCGGCGACGCGGAGGCGAAACGGCGCGGCCGGCACGGCGATCATCACCACGGGGCTGCGCGGCCGTTCGTGGGAGGCCCGGATCTCCACGGCATACCGAAGCCCGGGCCGTAGGTTCCGGACCGTGAAGCGATGCTCGGGGGCGAGTTCGCTCGCGAAGTCGACGACGTTCAGGGACCGGCCTTGCTTCGCGCCTCCACTGAGCGAACGAACGTCGATCTCCATCATGTGGGGCCGCGTGAGCGCCCACTCTTGGCCCCACAGGACGAACAGCCACATCCGCGTGATGCCCGTCACCGTCTGGGAGTCCGTGGTCAGCGTCCACAGCCGCCGCTCTGGCGGCACCTCGGGGTCGGCGATGAACGCGAGGACGCGACTGGAGGAGGGCGCCGCACGCGTGCCGTCCAGCGCCTTGGACCAGGTAAAGCCATACGTGCCCAGCGTGCGCAGCGAGTAGCGCTCCGTGGGCTCAAGCACCAACTCATGTGCCCGCTGGATGGGATTGAATGACTGTCCGGACTCGCGAAGCACGGCCAGCGCGGGCGGCTCCTGCTCCATCGACACCTTCGTGTCCAAGGCAGGCTCGACTTCCGGCTCCGCCTCCTTGCGCTCGCCCAACGCGGAAGCCTCGACGCTCTCGTCGCCCCGCGGGGCGACCTTGGCATCATCCTGTGAGGGAACAACCTCGGCGGCGACCGGCGGGGACCCCACCTCGGGCTCCGCCAGTATGGGAGGAACTTCGGGCGCCGCCGGAACACGCACGTTGTCCTGTTTCGTCGTGAGCGCCTCTGTCGCGGCGTCCGTCTTGGAGCCACGCCAGACGATGCCCATGCCCAGCAACCCGAGCCCCAACGCGATGAGAGCTCCCCAGCGCCAGCCCAGGGAACCCTTCCGAGCTGCTCGCTGGGCTCCTGGCGCCACCTCCGCCACATCCAGCTCGAAGGCCGCGCCTGGCGGCTCGGACGTCCTGGCGTGGGGGGCGGAAGATTGGGACTTCGCGCGTACGACCCGTGTCGCCGCGGACCGCTGGCTCCTTGGCCCGAGCGCATTGACGTCGGCGGGGGCTCGCCACGACTCGAGCTGCGATAGGAATTCGGAGGGAAGCGCCGGGATGCGCTTGCGCGTGGCCAGCTCGTCCTGAAAGAGCCAGCTCGTCAGATGCTTGCGGGTGTTCGTGGGAAACAGCGGCGCGTTCGTGCTCAGCCAATCGGAGAGGGCTTGCTGCAGCGCCTCCGTTGTCCTGTAGCGGTCGTCCCGTGACTTCATCAACGCGCGTTGGAGGATCTCCAACATGGCCGCGTCCAGCGTCGGATTGAACTGCCGCGCTGGAGTCAGTCGCCCTTCGACGGTGCGGGTCATCACCTCCAGCTCATCGCCTTCG
Source organism: Myxococcus sp. AM011 (assembly GCF_013372595.1). Lineage (NCBI taxonomy): Bacteria > Pseudomonadati > Myxococcota > Myxococcia > Myxococcales > Myxococcaceae > Myxococcus > Myxococcus sp. AM011. Next base: position 13,218 of record NZ_JABXEM010000241.1, on the reverse strand, counting down.
TTCGGGAGCTGTCCGCACAGCATCTGGTACAGCACCACGCCCACCGCATACACATCCGAGCGTGCGTCCAGCACCTCGCCTCGCGCCTGCTCCGGCGAGAGGTACAGGTATTTGCCCTTCACCACTCCGGCCTCTGTCTCCACGCGGCCCGCGAGCCGGGCCTTGGCGATTCCGAAGTCGGAGATCTTCACCTCCCCCTCGAAGCTCATCAACACGTTGTCCGGGGAGATATCGCGGTGCACCAGGCCGAGCGGCTCACCCTGCTCATCCACCAGGGTATGCGCGTAGTGCAGCCCTCGACACATGTCGATGGCGATGCCGGCGGCGATGGGCGTGGGGAGTCTGGGAAGGCCCTTCGCGCTCGCCCGCTTCAGCACCCGGGAAAGCGGCTGGCCATCCACCCACTCCATGGCCAGGAAATACTCGCCGTCCACCTCCCCGAAGTCGAAGACCTGCACCACGTTGCCATGACTCAGGCGCACGCAGATACGGGCTTCATTGAGGAACATCTCCGCGAACTCAGGGTCCGACGCATAGACACCGAGCACCCGCTTGATGACCACGGACTTGATGACGCCAGGAGCCGCCGGATACCGGGCCCGGTACACCTCCGCCATCCCACCCGCGCCCAGGCGCTCCAGCAATTCGTACCGACCAAACTGCGTCTGCCCCGGGTTGCCCATGTCAGGGGAAACTACCATTCCAGAATTCATCGTGCGCAGGGGCCCCTCCAGGGGACTGTCGCGGCACGACATGGAACGAAGTCAGCGCCTGGCCTGTCTCTGAAAGGCCTCACGCTCCATGGGAACCTGCGGGTCGGACTCAGGTCTTGGTGGGCGCGTTGGCCTGCACGGCGGCCTTCACCTTCGCGCGCAGGGCACGGACGCGCTCGCGAGCCTGGAGGCGCTGGTCCTCGGAGAGCTGACCGCCGGCCGCGTCACGCTGGGCCTTCAGTTCGTCGCGAAGCTGGCGGGCCTCCGTCTTGAACTGGTCCGCCTGCGCCTGCGAGAGACGACCCTCGGACACGGCGCGGTCCAGGCGGTGCTCCATCCTGGCCAGCTTCCGCTCTCCCTTCATGCCCTTGTGGCCATATCGACCCCCATGGTGGCCCTCCTGGCCCTGGGGCGCGGGCGCGGCGTCCTCGGCGAGCACCGGGACGGAGAACAACAGCGAAGCAGCGACAACGGAACGCAGCAGGAAACCTTGACGCATGGTGGGACTCTCCAGTCGGTGGAACTGGACGCGAGCGGCACACCCGCTCGCGTCCTCGTTGCCAGGAAGAACCCCGCGTGGAGAAGAAGGTTAAATCCACGCCGCCGGCACCCGGTGGGAGCAGGTCCCCTCCCCTACCGCCTGCCCGCCCTCCGTCCAGTCACCACCCCTACATGCTCAGGGCGCGCCCGGCTTCACGGCGCGGGTGGCGATGAAGCCGTCGAAGTGCTCGGAGAGCTTGTCGCCCGCGACGTGCCGGTCCTCGAACAGGCCCGCCAGGAGGAAGCCCGCGTCGAGCTGTCCGCCCAACTGGTCCTGGAGCGAGTGTCCCACGCAGAGGGGCTCACCCTTGTCGGTGTACCGGCGGCGCTCGGCGTCCGTGAGGCTGGTGAAGTCCGAGTACGGCATCTTGTACTTGAGCTGCATCACCCCCTGCTCCTGGAGGTCCGGGTCGAACAGGAAGATGACCGGATTGCTGATGCCCGACAGGAGCACTCCGCCTGGGCGCAACACGCGGAAGGCCTCTCGCCAGACGGGCCGTACGTCATCCACGAAGGCGTTGGAGCACGGGTGGAAGATGAGGTCGAAGCCGCCGTCCTCGAACACGGAGAGGTCCTTCATGTCCCCCTCCACCAGCCGCAGCTCCAGGCCCTCCCGCTCCGCCACCTTGCGGTCCTGCCCCAACTGCGCGGGCGAGTTGTCCAGCACCGTCACCCTCGCGCCCGCCGCCGCCAGCACGGGCGCCTGCTGTCCGCCCGCACCCGCCAGGCACAGCACCCGCTTTCCAGCGACTTCACCGAACCACTCGCGCGGCACCGGCTTGGTGGGCGTGAGCACGATGCTCCACTCCCCGCGCCTCGCCGCGGCGATGACCTCCGGCGTCACCGGCACAGTCCACCTGTCTCCCACCGACACCTGCCGGTCCCACGCCTCGCGGTTGTATTTCCGCACGTCCATCGACTCAGTCGTCATGCAGCACCCTTCCTTCCATGCCTCCCGCCACGGTGATGACCTCACCCGTCACGTGGCCGGAGATGCGATCCGATGCGAGCGTCACCACCACGCGCGCGACATCCTCGGGCTGGCCCACCTTGCGCAGCGGCATGGTGCGCGTCACCCGCTTCACGAACCCCTCGCCCTCCAGCTTGGAGCGGTTGCGGTCCACCGCCGTCCAGCCGGGGCACACCACGTTGACCCGGCCCAGCGGGGCGATGCGGCCCAGCTCGTTCTTCAGGCTGCGCACGAAGCCGTTCGCCAGCGCGCCCTTCGCCGCCGCGTAGTCGGAGTGCCCGGCCTCGCCGAACAGGCCCGCCGTGGAGCTGATGATGACGATGTTGCCCACGCCCGTGGTGGACACGTGCCGGAGGAACGCACGGCAACACAGGAAGACGCTGTCCAGGTTCTCCGCGAGCGTCCGACGCCAGCGCTCCAGCGACATCTGCCAGACAGGCTCATCCGGGGCGGGCCACACGCCCGCGTTGCACACCAGCACGTCCAGCCGGCCCAGCGCGGCCACCGACGCGGGCACGAGGGCATCCACCTCCGCCTCCACCGTCAGGTCCGCGCCCACCGCCGCGCCGCCCACTTCTTGCGCAAGCGCTCGCGCCTGGGCTTCGCGGGAGCGGTAGTGCACCGCCACCTTCGCGCCTTCTTCGGAGAACGCTCGGACGAGCGCGGTGCCGATACCTCCCGCGCCGCCCGTCACCAGGATGCCTTTGCCCTTCAGCTCCGTGTCCATTCAGATGGCTCCTCGGAAGACTTGGGGCCCCGTCGCGCCGGAATCCGGGCAGACGGGTGGCGTCCGGCGGCTGCCGACGCGAGGGGCCCGTGATTGCTGACATGGAAAAGAAGACGCCGACGCGGCAAGAGCGCGTCGGCGTCGGAGTGCATCAGCTCAGGCGCAGCAGCTTGCGCGCCTGCTCCGGCGTGGCTGGCTCGCGGCCGTGGGCCCGAGCCCGTTTGGCGGCCTCGGCCACCAGCTCCCAGTTGCCCTTCGCGAGCACGCCCTTGGACACGTAGATGTTGTCCTCCAGACCCACCCGCGCGTTGCCGCCGCGCTTCGCCGCCTCGTCCACGAACGGGAGCTGGTGACGGCCCACCGCGGCCACCGTCCAGGTGCTCCCCTCCGGCAGCGAGGCAATCATGAAGTCCAGCACCTCCGGCCGCGCCTGCAGCGTACCCGGCACGCCGAGCACGAAGTCGAAGTGCGCCGGCAGGTCCACCAGGCCCTCCTTCGCCAGATAGCGGGCCTCGTCGAGCATGCCCACGTCGAAGCACTCCAGCTCCGGCCGGAGGCCCAGCGCGCGGATGCGCTTGGCGATGTCCCGCACCAGGGGACGCGGGTTCCAGAACACCTCTTCGCCGAAGTTCACCGTGCCCGTGGTGAGCGTGGCCATGTCCGGCCTGTCCTCTCCCGTGAGCGTCAGCGGACCACAGCGCTGGTCCACCGTCATGCCCACCGCGCCACCGGTGGACGTCTGGATGAGGACATCGGTGCGCTTGCGGATGGCGCGGATGGCGGCCCGGAACAGCTCCGCGTCCTGGGACGGCTTGCCGTCCGCGGTGCGCACGTGCAGGTGCACCATCGCCGCGCCGGCCTCGCGACAGCGCACGGCGTCTTCCGCGATTTCATCGGCGGTGATGGGCAGGTGCGGCGTCTGCTCGCGCGTCGTCTCCGCGCCGACCATCGCCGCGGTGATGACCATGGGAGTGCTCATCGCTGGCCTCGCTGCTTGTCCTTGGGAACCACGCAGGTGCCCGAAGCACGGCACACGACGATGGGCTCCGGCAACAGGTCCGCCGCCGAATCATTCACATCCGTGCGGGGCCGGATGACCTTGCGGGCCTCGAAGCGCATCTTCCGCGACGTGTTGCCCGCGCTGATGATTTCGCCCTCTGCCTCGATGAAGTCCCCCGCGTACACCGGGGCCAGGAACTCCACCGAGTCGTACGCGCGGAACAGCCCCTCGTCGCCGTCCGCCCGGATGCACAGCTCCGTGGCCACGTCGCCGAACAGGCCGAGCATCCGCGCCCCGTCCACCAGGTTGCCGCCGTAGTGCGCATCGTGACTGCTCATGCGCAGGCGGATGATGGCCTTCGTCCCAGTGCTCACGTCGGCTCTCCCTGGTAGTGGGCGTCCTTCGGCTCCTTGCCTTCCTTCTTCAGGAGCGCGTGGACGATGTAGTTGGCCACGTCGGACGGCTTGGTGCCGGGACCGAAGCCGGCGTCGAAGCCCAGCTCCAGCGCCAGCTTGTGGTCCACGCGCGGGCCGCCCAGGAGGAGCTGCACCTTGCCGTGGATGCCCGCCGCCTTCGCCGCGTCGATGAAGTGCCGGGAGTTGTCCTTGTGCACGTCGCGCTGCGTGACGACCTGGCTCACCAGGATGGCGTCGGCGTTCTTCGCCAGGGCCTTCTTGATGAGGTCCTCGTTGGGCACCTGGCTGCCCAGGTTGAACGCCTCGAACCCGGGGTAGCGCTCCAGGCCGTAGTCGCCCGCGTAGCCCTTCATGTTCAGGATGGCGTCGATTCCCACCGTGTGCGTGTCCGTGCCGGTGCACGCGCCGAACACGACGATGCGACGGCCGACCTTCTCCTTGATGAAGGCGTTGAGGTCGTCGAAGGACATCTTCTTCACGACGACTTCCGGCACGTCGATTTCGGCGTAGTCCAGGTACATGCCCGAGCGGGCGTACACGATGAAGAACGTGTAGTTGTCCGCGGCGCGCTCGGCCGCGGCGACCTTGACGTCGGAGAACCCCATCTTCTTCGTGAAGACGGCGGCGGCCTCCTTGGCCTTCTCCGACAGGGGCACCGGCAGCGTGAACGAGAGCTGCACGACGCCGTCGTCCCGACGGTCTCCGTAGGGACGGATGATCTGCTTGCTGGGCTTCACCATCGGCTCATTTCCCCATGCCCCGCTGAATCTTCACGCTGGTGCCCACCTTGTCGGCCAGCGCGGCGAAGCGGTCCTTCTTGGCCTGCTCCATGTGGAAGACGACGGACCACGTCGTGCGCCCATCGCACCCGACGTACGTCACCGTGTCCACCACCCCGCCGTTCGTCGAATTGTCCGAGTCCAACCGCTTCGCCGCCGGCTGCCCGCCCACCTTGAGGGCCACCCAGTTGGCGCCGCCGATGCTGGCGACAATCTTGTCCACGCAGACCTGGGCCTTCATGCCCGCCGTCTGCACCGAGCCCACGTCCACCAGGAAGTACGCGTCGCCGCTGGGCGCGGTGAACTTCGTCGTCCCGTCCTCGGCGGAGCGGTTCCACGCGGCGGGCACCTGCACGCCCACGTTCTTCACCTGGAACTGCGCCAGCGAGTCCGCCGAACCGCCAGCGGCCATCACCACGGTCAGGATGGTACCGAGCATCATGTTGCCTCCAGGATTTCCAGGAACGGGTTGAAGTAATCGGGAGCCTTCTCCATCACGCCGTCCAACCCCTTGCCGCCGGTCTCCTCGCGCTTCACGTCGCCGAAGTGACCCTTGCCAATGGCCGCCACCATGCCTTCGTCGCGGCACTCCTGGAGCAGCTTCATCGCCTGGCCGAACACCTCGCGGGCCCGGTTGGCGATCTTCCCGTCCTCGCGGACGGTGAACTCCTCGTCGATGCCCCGCGCCGCGCGGTGGATGTAGTTGGCGGACTTGAGCGCCACGAACCGGTCCGCGAGCAGCGGCGTGTGCATGGCCTCCGTCATCATGCCGAGCAGTTGGATGCCCTGCTTCGTCCAGATGGCCACCAGGTCCGCCATCACGTCGTATGCGTGGCTGAAGAAGATGTCCGTCTCCTTGTGCTTGGTGGGCGGCATGTACTTCAGCGGCGCGTCCGGGAAGCAGCGGCGCACCAGCATCGCCTGCGACAGCTCCAACAGGAGCGTGTCGTCCCGGTACGGGTCGATTTCGTACGAGTGGCCGATGCCCAGCTGCCAGTCCTTGAGGCCCGCGCGCTTGGCGAAGCACTCGTTGATGAACTGGCTGGCGATGACGGTGTGGGCCGCGTCGAACGCGTCCGCCGTGGTGATGTAGTTGTCCTCGCCGGTGTTGATGATGATGCCGGCGAGCGCGCAGATGCGGCGGCTGAAGTACTGGTCGATGAACGTGCGCCGCATGTTGATGTCACGGAAGAGGATTCCGTACATCGCGTCGTTGAGCAGCATGTCCAGCTTCTCGTAGGCCGCGCAGAAGGCGATCTCCGACATGCACAGGCCGGACGAGTAGTTGGTGAGCTGGATGTAGCGCTTGAGCTTGATGCTCTCCTCATCCAGGGCCTCGCGCATGATGCGGAAGTTCTCCTGGGTGGCGTACGTGCCGCCGTAGCCCTCCGTCGTCGCGCCGTGAGGCACGTAGTCCAACAGGGACTGCGCGGTGGAGCGGATGACGGCGATGACGTCCGCGCCCGCCTGGGCCGCGGCCCGAGCCTGGTCCACGTCGTCGTAGATGTTGCCGGTGGCGACGATGACGTACTTGTGCGGCGCCGGCGACATGGGGAACTGCTGGCGGAGCGCATCGCGCGCGGCGAGGCGGGACTTCATGTCCTCCAGCGCGGAGCGGGCCTCGGCGCGGACCTCGGCACGGAGGTTCTGCTCGACTTCCGGAGACAGCGGACCGAGCTTGTCCGTCGGCAGCGCCGTCAGCCGCTCCACGGCCTCCAGCGGGCTCTTGGCGCCCAGGTGGAGCGCCCGGCCATACCAATAGGCGGCGCCCCGGTTGAGCACCCCGGCGGCCTTGAGCTTGTCGACCATCAGGTTGGCGAGCGGCACCCCTCGCGCGCCTGCCCCGGAGATTCCGAAGAAGCGCAACACGGTGCGCTCAATCGATACAGTGGTGTTACGGCGGATGAGGTCGAAGATCGGGTTGACGATCTCCTCCGCCAGAGTGCGCGCATGCGCAATCTGCGCGTCGTCAATGAACGGGCCTGGCATGGGCGCACCTTACCCGCCCGAACGCCTACAGGAAGCGCCGAAGCATACCCGAACGCGCTGCCGCACCGCATTATCGGTTGGGAAACGTCCGCACCGAAAAAACGGTGATCCACCCCACCGAGCCGGCGGTGTTTCCACCGATATGCCGGTGAGCGCCGCGATTGGCGACACGGCAACCCGTTGGAGTTATTGGATTCCAAGGAACGGCACGGCGCGTGCTCTGGAGCGGGGCGCCTCATCCCCCGAGAGGAGACTTCGCATGAAAACCCGTTCCCTGTTGCTGACGGCCGCGCTGCTCAGTGTTCCGGCCTTCGCCGCCAATCCGCCGCCCCTCACCACGGACACCGGTGCCGCCGTGGGCACCAATCAGAGCTCCAAGACGGCCGGCCCGCGCGGCGGCATCCTGCTGGAGGACTTCCACCTCATCGAGAAGCTGGCCCGGTTCGACCGTGAGCGCATTCCCGAGCGCGTCGTCCACGCGCGTGGCACGGGCGCCTACGGTGTCTTCGAGAGCTACGGCAACTTCTCCAACCTGACGCGCGCGTCCGTCTTCTCCAGCAAGGGGAAGAAGACGCCCATGTTCGTCCGCTTCTCCACCGTCATCCATCCGTCCGGCTCGCCGGAGACGCTGCGGGATCCTCGCGGCTTCGCGCTCAAGTTCTACACGGACGAGGGCAACTGGGACCTGGTGGGCAACAACCTGCCCATCTTCTTCATCCGCGACGCCATCAAGTTCCCGGACATGGTGCACTCGCTGAAGCCGTCGCCCATCAACAACAAGCAGGACCCGAACCGCTTCTTCGACTTCTTCTCCCACATCCCCGAGTCCACGCACATGCTGACGCAGCTGTACTCGGACATCGGAATCCCGGCGAACTACCGCCAGATGAACGGACACGGCGTCCACGCCTTCAAGTTCGTCAACGCCAAGGGCGAGTACCGCTACGTCAAGTTCAACTGGGCCTCGCAGCAGGGCATCAAGAGCCTGACCTCCGAGGAGGCCGCGCGCACCGCGGGCGAGGACCACCAGCACGCCACCTCCGACCTGTACGCGTCCATTGGCGCGGGCAAGTTCCCCGCGTGGGAGCTGTCCGCGCAGGTGCTGGACCCCAAGGACCTGGACGGCTTCGCGTTCAACCCGTTGGACCCGACGAAGATCTGGCCGGAGGACAAGGTGCCCTCCGTCAAGCTGGGCAAGTTCATCCTCAACAAGATGCCGGACAACTTCTTCGAGGAGACCGAGCAGGCCGCGTTCTCCCCCGGCGTGCAGCCCTCCGGCATCGAGCCCTCCGAGGACCGCCTCCTCCAGGGCCGGCTCTTCTCCTACGCGGACACGCAGCGCTACCGCGTGGGCGCCAACTACCAGTCCCTGCCCATCAACCGCTCGCGCGCCTCGGTGAACAGCAACAACCAGGCTGGCGGGATGAACTTCGCCAACACGAAGTCGGACGTGAACTACGAGCCGAGCATCGCCCGTGAGTCGCAGGAGTCCCCCGCCGACCTCTTCTCGCGCGCCCCGCTGTCCGGCACCACGCAGCAGCAGCCCATCGAGAAGACGGACAACTTCTCCCAGGCGGGCGTCTTCTACGTGGCGCTCGACGCCGCCGCGAAGGACCGGCTGGTGAAGAACCTGGCCGCGGACCTGGGCCAGGTGCGCGACGCCCGCGTGAAGGCGCGCATGGTCGGCCACTTCTACGTCGCCAACCCGGAGTACGGCACGAAGCTGGCCAACGCGGTGGGCGTGAAGGTGGACGACGCCAAGGCCGCCGTGGCTCCCCTCGCCACGCGCTGACGCTCGCGGTGTTTCACTCGGGTCCCGGCGCCAGCGTGTCGCCGGGGCCCTCCCCTCTTGAGGAGACCAGGGCATGGGCCAGCTCGCGCCCCCGTGCCCCGGACTTCTCCCGCAGACTTCGTCTGGAGGACGACCATGTTTCGCAAGCTGCTGCTCGGAGCCCTCGGCCTGCTGGTGCTGGTGTGCGCGGTGCTGACCGCCGCCTGGTTCTCCTTGCGCGCGGAGCCCGCGCCCCAGGGGCGCCTCCTGGCCACGAGCGAGGCGGAGAACTACCTGCTCGCCGCCTCGCGTGTCGGCGATACGGAGATCGTCACGGGATTGCTGAAGGCCGGCACGCCCGTGGAGGCGCGCGACTCGAGAGGCTTCTCGCCGCTCATCCTCGCGGCGTACCACGGCCACCTGGACACCGTGCGCGCGCTGCTCGCCGCCGGCGCGGATGCGTGCGCGGGAGACAAGCGCGGCAACACCGCACTGATGGGCGCGGCCTTCAAGGGCTACCGCGACGTCGTCACGCTGCTGAACCAGCAGCCCTGCGCCGTGGACCAGGCCAACAGCCTGGGCCAGACGGCGCTGATGTTCGCGTCGCTCTTCGGACGACAGGAGGTCGTCGACCAGCTCCGCGAGAAGGGCGCGTCACCCGAGGCTCGCGACGCGAGCGGCCGGAGCGTCGACGACTGGGCGCGCACCCAGACCGAGCCCCAGGCCCCCGTCATCCCCGCTCCCGTGGCCCCGAGCGACTCCTCCGCCGCGAGGTAGCGCGGGCGGAAGCGCCCGCTTCGCTCAGACGTACCGCGTGGCGAAGAGCTGGAGCAGCTCCGGCTCCGTGCGCAGCAGCGCCAGCGTCAGCGAGGCGTGGCCGGGCACGTAGCCGTTGCCCACCAGCATGGTGACGTCCTTGCCCACGCCCTCGGCACCGAGCGCCGCCGTGGTGAAGCTGGTGGCCATGGAGAAGAAGATGGCCGTGCCGCCGTCCTTCACCGAGAGGATGGTGGCCATCTCCGTGTTGCCCACGCTGGCGCAGTTCACCACCAGGTCGCAGAGCTGCCCGTCCGTGGCCTGGCTCACCGCCTCCATCACGTCCACGCCCTGGGTGGCATCCACCTTCAGCGCCACGTCACACAGGCCAATGGCCGACAACATGTCCAGCGCGGGCTGCGACACGTCCAGCGCGATGAGCTTGCCCCGGCTCTCCAGGTTGCGCCGCGCCTGCGCCAGACACAGCGCCCCGCTCTTGCCCGCGCCCAGCACCGCCACCGTCATGCCCGGACGCACGTACCGAGCCACCAGCGCGGGCGCGCCACACACGTCCAGCGCCGCCAGCGCCAGCGTGTCCGGCATGTCCGACGGGAGCTTCGCGAAGATGCCACTGGCGAAGAGCAGCGCGTGCCCTCGGATGTCCACCCGGTCGATGTCCACGTGGACGGCCTTCACCTCGTCAATCACCAGCGGCGTCAGCGTCAGGCTGACCAGGGTGGCGATGCGGTCTCCTATCTGGAGCTGCCCCTTCGCCGGGTGCTTCGCGCCAATCTCCTTCACCCGGCCAATCAGCATGCCGCCCGAGCCCGTGACGGGGTTCTGCATCTTCCCCCGCTCCCGGACGATCTCCTGGATGCGCTCGCCGATGCGCGTGGCGTCGCCCCCCACCTCGCCCTTGATCTGCTTGAAGGACGCCGCGTCGATGTTGAGGCTCTCCACGTCGATGAGCACCTCCGAGTCGCGGCACGGCAGCGAGGGGTCCAGCTTCCGCGCACGCTGCGGCAGCACGCCCTTCTCTCCGACGACGCGAGACAGCCCGTAGAGGTCGTTGCTCATGTTCCCATCTCCCTGAAGGTCATCCACGCCCACCACCCCAGCCACCGTGGCGCGCGGGCGCTCTGCCTCTACCCGCTCCCCCGGGGGCATGGCCAGCGCCACGTCACGCTTCCGGGGGATGACGTCGCGCGGCAATCAGTCCCGGGCCCCCAGGTCCGCCTTGGGGGCCACCCTGGACCGATGCCGCGCCCTCCTCGCTACTCCGTCGCGAGCTTCGGCAGCAGCACCGACAACGAGCGCTCGAAGCGATAGCTCACGCCGGAGTGGCCGTCCTCGAACTCCTCGTGCACCAGCTCCACGCCGGCGTTCTTGAGGTCGTCCGCCAGCATGCGCGTGCCCCAGCGCAGGTTGAACTCGTCGCGGGTGCCGCAGTCCAGATAGACCGTCTTGAGCTTCTTGTAGGCATCCAGGAACTTGGGCACGAAGCGCACCGGGTCCTGCACCAGCCAGCGGTTCCACACGTCGAGCTTCAGCCGGCCCGTCTGCATATCGAAGGGAAGCTCCAGGTTGAGCGGCTCACCCTTCTTCGGCGAGTACGCCGCCGCCATCGCCAGCGTGTTCACCACCGGAAAGTCATCGCCGCGCATCTTCGTCTCGCGCACGCGCTGGCGGAACTCGCCCTGCCACGCCTCGATGCCACCCGCCTTGAGCAGCACGTTCGCCGCCTTCGGCAGGTCCGGCAGGTAGCAGTATTCGAAATACGAGTCCGCCGAGTGCGCGCCCAGGTGCGAGAAAATCTCGGGGTGGTAGCGGCCCATCACCAGCGCGCCGTACCCGCCCGAGCTGTGTCCCAGCACCGCACGCGACGCCGCCTTGGGCAGCGTGCGGAAGGTGCGGTCCACGAAGCCGACGATGTCCTTGGCCAGGTAGTCCCGATAGCGGCCGATGGCGTCGCTGTTGATCCACTGGCTGCCGCCCAGGGACGTCCAGCCGTCGGGGAACACTCCGATGACGGGCGGCACCGCGCCGGACTCGATGAGCGCATCCAGTCGCTCCGGCACGGAGGGCGCGAAGCCCGAGGAATTCGTCCAGCTTCCTCCGCCGCTGCCGAACGCATGCAGGAAGTACACGGCCGGGAAGCGACGGTCTCCCTCGCTATGACCCGGCGGCAGGTACACGGTGAGCCGGCGTCGGGCCGGGTCGCCCAACGGATTGGACTCCAACGCGGGCGACTGCACCTCGCGCGTTTCCAACAACCCTTTCATCCGAGTCTCCCCTCTCCGTGCTCCGCTATGCGCGCGAGCCCGGGTTCTTGCCGAAGATCTTCATCACGGCTTGCAGGTCCTCCCACGCCTTGCGCTTCTCCGCCGGATTGCGGAGCAGGTACGCGGGGTGGAAGGTGGGCATCAGCTGAATGCCCTCATAAACGCGCCAGGCACCCCTCATCCGGGTGATGGGCGTGGAATCGCGCAGCAACGTCTGCGCGGCGAACTTGCCCAGCGCCACGACGACCTTGGGCTGGATGGCCGCGAGCTGCGCCCGGAGGAACGGCTCGCACGCCGCGATCTCGTCCGGCTCTGGATTGCGGTTGCCCGGGGGCCGGCACTTCACGACGTTGCAGATGTAGATGTCGTCGCGACGGAAGCCCATCGCTTCAATCATCTTCGTCAAGAGGTCACCCGCGGCGCCCACGAAGGGGACGCCCTGCAGGTCCTCGTTCTCACCGGGCCCCTCGCCCACGAAGACCAGCTCCGCGCGCGGGTTGCCCGTGCCGAACACGATGTTCTTGCGACCCGTGCACAGCTTGCAGCGCCGGCAGTCCCCCAGCTCGCGACGCACCTGGTCCAGCGTCGGCCGCTCACCGTCCACACTGCCCGGCAGCGCGGTGGTTCCACCCGGAGACGACCGGGGCACGTCGAGCAACATGCCAGTGGATGCGGGAGCGGCGGGCCGGGACAGCGGCGCGAGCGGCGCCGCGGGGGCCTCGGTCGGCGGACGAGCCATCGGCCCCGAAGGCGTCGCGCGGCTCGAATCGAGCGGACCCGCTGGCGGACCCGCGCGGCGCTCGGCCATGGGAGGCGGCGCGCCGACAGGAGGCGTCGCGGGAGTCGCCTGCGTGAGCGCGGGGCGCCGCTCGGCCAGCGAGGGAGCGGCGGGAGGCGTCGTCACGGGCGGCGACTGCGAGGAGTCGGAGCGGCGCTCGGCCAGGGGAGGCGGTGCGCCCTGCGAGGGCCCCAGTCGGCGCTCGGGGGAAGCAGCCGTGGGCTCGGCCGCGCCACCGGGCCGGGTGAACCGCGAGCGCAAGGACGGGGCGAGACGCTGGAGCTCGGCCGCCGCCTTGGCGTCGATCATCAGCATCCGACCCGCGCCGTCCTCCTGCCAGAGCAGGTGGCGGCGCACGTCCTCGAGCACGGCGCTCAGTTCCTGCGAGACATCGGGCGAGTCGTCGTTCACGGTGCTGGATCGGTATCGGACAGCGAGACCAAGCGCAAGGAAGCGGTCGTCGGTGGGGGCCATCCGCCCATCCCCATGGTGAGCCC
>NZ_JABXEM010000240.1:0-17914 GCF_013372595.1 Myxococcus sp. AM011 | reverse complement strand
GGGGGAGGGGAAGGGGAGTCACGGCCCGGAAGGCGGGGACTCGCATCAGCAGAGGGGAGCGCGCGAGCGCGTTGGAAGCACCAGAGGGGGACATCGCGGTACCCGAGCTGACCGCCTTCGCGGGGGCGAAGCGCAGACAGCTCGCGGTGCTGACGAAGTCCAGAGCACTGGGACTGCTCCGGGGGGAGATGGACCTTGTAACGCGGGTGGCGTCCATGCGCCCGCAGACGTTTGGCTGGGCGCAGACCCTGGCGCGATTGCGAGCGAGCTCGCGTCCCGCCGAGTTCTGGCCTTGAGCACGATTCAACGGGGTGTGGGTGCTTGGGGCACCGCGACATCCTGAAAGCAGAGCGGTTCGGCATGCGCACCGGGGGGCGCGCACGTTCGTGAAATCACAGCTTCGCGGGAGGGGTCCAAGGCCCTCCTGACACATGCAGGGCGGGTAGGAAGATGGTGCCGCGGGGGCGGTGCCATCCGTGGATGGGGGACCCGGGGGTGACGCTCTTCAGAGGGGGAGAGCGAACCTGAGCAAGGGTCATACCGGGGGGTGCTCCGAGTTCATCGGGGCATCCCCCGTTGCTTTTTCACGGGTCGCCACGGCTTTGCGCTCCGCCGCTTCACTCCACGCGCAGCGTCGCGGTGCCGGTGAGGGCGCGGTTCAGGGTGAGCCACAGCGCGTCGCCCGCGTCGTCCACGGAGGCGAAGTAGTCCGCGTCGGCGGCGAGCACCTGCTCGTCCAGCAGCACGCGTGACGGCGGCGTGGACAGGGTGTAGCCGCGCAGCACCAGCACCGGGTGCTCCAGGGAGCCGCGGCCAGAGTCGAAGCGCAACACCGCGCGGTTGCATGTCACGCGCGCTTCCCACGTCGCATACACGGGGTTGTAGCCGGGCACGGCGAAGGGCACGGAGTCCGAGCGGCCGACGCCGCCGGCCCCTTGCGTGGCCACGGTGCCCTCGGTGGCGGACAGGCGCACGGCCTGCCAGGACTCGACCTCCGAGGCGCGCTTCAGCACCGGGTCCTCCGAGTGCGTCCCCAGCACCATGAAGACGGAGTAGCTCTGGTAGGGGTGGCCGGAGAGCATGCCGTCATCGCCGTAGCGCGCGTACTGGCGCCAGCCGAGCGCGCCGTAGTTGCTGCCCCAGGCCAGGCGATGCGAGCGCGTCGTCGTGGGGAGCTGGTACTGGTTGAGCTGGTAGGTCCAGTTCCAGTCCTCGGGCATGGGGCCATTGGCGGCGCGCTGTCCCCAGCCCTGTTGGTAGAACCAGTAGCCACCGGCGGGCTTCCGCAGCCAGGGCTGTGTCTGCACCACGCCCATCTCCGCGTCGGGCGCGGTGGTCCACATGCGGGTGTAGGGGACGACGTTGGGCTCGCGGTAGTCCCAGCCGCTGGCCATCGTCACGGGGGAGGACAGCGTCACGAAGCGATGACGGTCTCCCCAGCCGAGCCCCGCGATTTCGGCGTTCGCGTTGCCGTCGAAGAGCAGGTCGCCATAGGGCGAGCGCACGTCCGCCTCCAGTGCGTCCGGCGGAATGCCCGAGACGTCGTGGGTGATGGCGTAGAGCGGATGGTTCCTGCCGGTGGCGAAGAGGTAGTGGACGGTGACGTTGACGATGTGGCCGCCGAGCGGCAGGGGCCAGCGGAACTCGTGCAGCGCGTGGTGGCGTCCCTCGAAGAGGGTGCGGCCGGTGCCGGTGACGCCTTCCGTCCAGTTGCCCCAGGTGGCCCCGGCGCGCAGGTGACACGTCACCATGCCCCAGCCGGGGACACCGTCGTTGGCGCCGTCGCAGGTGCGCGAGACGCCGTTCGTCTCGTAGACGTAGCGGCGGAGATAGCCACCGTGCCAGCCGGCGGGGTCCGCGGCGTCGTTGCGCACGAGGAACGCCGAGCGTGGCGCGCAGTCACTGTCGCGCCACGTGTAGCGGTCGGTGTGGAAGCCCTCCAGGTCCACATCGCGCTCCAGGCTCAGGGGCACGCAGGGATGCGCCTGGCCGGGGCCCGCGTCGGGGTCGCCCTCCGGACGGACCTCCTTGCCACCACAGGCCGCGAGCGACACGGCGAGCAGAACGACGGCGCTGTGCCTTCTGAACGACATGGACGTCATCGAAGCCCCTCCAAGTCCATGCCTACCCAGGCGAAGGAGGCGTAGTACCTTCCGGACATGCCCCGCTGGTTCAACACCGCCGGTCCGTGCAATCCGGACCATCATTACATGCTGCCAGCCATGCGGCGGCTGCCCGAAGTGCGGCGGCTCGTCGAGCAGCAGGGCTACTTCGTCGTCCACGCGCCTCGGCAAGTGGGCAAGACAACGGCGCTCCTCTCGTTCGCCCGCGAGCTCACGTCGGAGGGCCGCTATGTGGCGGCCCTCGTCAGCATGGAGGCGGGGGCGGGTTTCCCCCAGGACACCGGCGCGGCAGAGGCCGCCATCCTCTCGAGCTGGCGACTCGCCACGCGCGCCCAACTGCCTCCCAATTCACAGCCTCCAGAGTTTCCGGAAGCACCGCCAGGCAATCGGGTCGCCACCGCGCTCGCGGCCTGGTCCGAGGCCACCGACAAGCCCCTCGTCACGTTCCTGGATGAGGTCGACGCACTCCGCGATGGCGTGCTGGTCTCCGTGCTCCGGCAGCTCCGCGACGGCCACCGAAACCGTCCCGAGCACTTTCCCTCCGCCATGGCCCTCATCGGGCTGCGGGACGTGCGCGACTACAAGGTGTCCTCCGACGATGGAGACAGGCTGGCGACCTCCAGCCCGTTCAACATCAAGGTGCGCTCGCTCACCCTGCGCGACTTCACCGAGGACGAAGTCACGGAGCTCTACTCCCAGCACACCACGGACACAGGTCAGCGCTTCGAACCCGACGCCCTCGCGCTCGCCTTCGAGCTCACCCAGGGCCAGCCGTGGCTCGTCAACGCCCTGGCCAAGGTGGCTGTCGAGGAACTGGTGCCCGAGCTGTCCCAGCCCATCCGCCGCGAGGATATCGAGCGCGCCAGGGCCATCCTCATCTACCGCCAGGAGACCCACCTGGACAGCCTCGCGGCGCGGCTGCGCGAGCCTCGCATCCGCGCCATCCTTGAACCGATGCTCGCGGGACAGCTCCTGGGTGACGTCCCCGAGGATGACCGCCGCTTCGCCGTCGACCTGGGTCTGCTGCGCCGCAGCGCATCCGGAACGCTCGAGGTGGCCAATCCCATCTACCGCGAGATTCTCGTCCGCTCGCTGGCGTCAGGCACGCGCGACACGCTCCCCTCCATCCAGCCCTCCTGGTTGAAGCCCGACGGGCGGCTGGACGTGGAGCAATTGCGAGACGCCTTCCTCGCCTTCTGGCGCCAGCATGGCGAGCCGCTCCTGGCCACCGCGCCGTATCACGAGGTCGCGCCGCATCTGGTGCTCATGGCCTTCCTGCACCGAGTGGTGAATGGGGGCGGCACGATTGAGCGGGAGTACGCCATCGGTCGCGGGCGCATGGACCTGTGCGTGCGCCATGGGCCGGACACCCTCGCCATCGAAATCAAGGTCTGGAGGGACCGCGAGTCAGACCCGCTGACCGAGGGCCTGGAACAGCTCGACGGCTATCTCCAGGGCCTGGGGTTGGATGAAGGCTGGCTGATGCTCTTCGACCGTCGCTCGAACCAGCCCTCCATCGCCGAGCGCACCCGGGCCGAACAGGCCCGGACGCCCTCGGGTCGGCGCGTCACCGTCATCCGCGCCTGAGTACGCCTCAACCCGCGTTGGCGTTGCCCTTGTCGTGCTCCTGGTGCCACGCGGCGAGCACTTCCTTCTCCCGCTCCGGCTTGATGCCCGACTTCAGCTTCGCCTGCCGCTCGGGCGGCTCCGCGTTGAACCAGGCCACCGTGTCGCGGACCGTCTCCTCCAGCGGGCGGAAGGTGAGCCCCGCCGCCAGCGCCTTGTCGATGTTCACCTGCAACAAGCCCGCGTCCTCCCCCGTGGGCGACACCCAGACCGGCATGTCACTGAAGGACTCCACCTTGTGCTTCTCCAGGAAGGAGGCGTGCGCCCAGATGAAGTGCGCGTCGCTCTTCAGCGCCTTCTTGCTGCGCTCCAGGAAGTCGCGCATCAACAGCGGCTTCTCGGGCCCCGTCGCCGTGTACTGCCCCGCCAGCTTCTTCTCCACGCCCAGGATGATGAACGCGGCCAGATCGCGCGCGTCGATGAACTGCGTCTGGTTCAGCCCCGTGCCGGGCGCGAGCACCTCGCCGCCCCGGGCCACGCGCACCGGCCAGTACGTGAAGCGGTCCGTCGGGTCATCCGGGCCGACGATGAGCCCCGGGCGCACGTTGAACACGCGGCCGGGCATCGCCGTCTCCGCGGCCTTCTCACACAGCGCCTTCAGCGCGCCGTAGTGCTTGTCCACATCCTCCGTCGTCACGTCCGTCACCGTGGCGACAGGCGCCGTCTCCGTCAGACCCGGCTTCGACGCGTCCTTGTAGACGGAGATGGTGGACACGAAGGTGTAGTGCCCCACGTTGGGCGCGAGCAGCTCCGCCGAGGCCTTCACGATGCGCGGCACGTAACCCGACGTGTCCACCACCGCGTCCCACTTGCGGCCCTCCAGCGCCTTGAGGCCCTCCGCCTTCGTCGGGTCTCTGTCCCCCTGGAGCTTCTCCACGTTCGGAAAGAGGCCCGGGTTCGTCTTGCCCCGGTTGAACAGCGTCACCGTGTGGCCCCGCGCCTGCGCGGACTCCACCAGCGCCGGCCCCAGGAACTTCGTGCCGCCGAGGATGAGGATGTTCAACGGCTTGTCCGCCTTCGCGGCCCCGGCCCCCTGGCCCTGGGGACCCGGCGTCTCGGACGCACCCCCCGAAGACCCCGAGGTGGCACAGCCCATGGCCCAGAGGGAGCCCACCGTCACCGCGCCTTGAATCAGGTCTCTGCGAGACAGCTTCATGTCGTGTCGTCTCCTGCTGCGACGTTCGTTTCAACCCCCGCCCCCCACCCGCGGCGACGAGGAAACACTTCGAGGAAGACTCCGGACTCCACTTCAACGAGCCGCGGCATTATCGGAGGCCACGGGCTCGAGCGCACCCTCGGGCTCACGGGACATCCGCCGCTGCTCCCGCCCCAGGTACAGCGACACGCCGAGCCACAGCCCCGCCAGCGGCACCGCCGCCAATGACAACCCCGTCATGCCCAGGCCCAGCGCCGTGAGGCCCCCCTGCAACCACGCGCTCACCGTGTCGCTGCCCCGGTACACCACCGTGTCGATGAAGCTCTTGGACTTGTAGCGCGCCTCGCGGTCCACCGTGGTGAAGAGGATTTCGCGCGAGGGCCGCTCCAGCGCGTAGTGGCTGGCCCCTCGCAGCGCCTTGAACACCACCAGCACCCCGAGCACCGGCATCACCGCCAGCCCCAGGAAGCCCAGCCCCGTGAGCACCGGGGCCACCGCCAGCGCCGCGCCCAATCCCAGCCGGGAGATGACCCGCCCCGTGACGAGCGTCTGGATCGCCAGCGTCAGCAACTGCACGTAGAAGTCGATGTCGCCGAACAGCGCGGTGCGCGAGGCCGCGTCCTTGCCCACCTCCGCCACCAGCTTCACCTCCTGGAAGTACAGGAAGGTGGACGTGGCCGCGTAGAGCAGCACCTGGAGCCCGAGCGCGAGCAGGATGGGCGACGCCACCAGGAGCCGCAGCCCCGCCAGCACGCCGCCGCCCACGGGCCCCTCCGCCGACGCGGGCTGATGCTGTACGTCCCGAGCCCAGCGGCTCAGCCAGCGAACGCACTGCGCGCTCACCTCCAGCAGCACCGCGGACACGAGGATGAGGTTCACCGGCCCCACCGGCTCCGCCAGGCGTCCCACCAGGAACGGCCCCACCAACATGCCCGTCGTCCCACCCGCGGCGATGAAGCCGAACAGCCGCTTGCCCTGCTCGCCGGCGAAGACGTCCGCCATGAAGCTCCAGAAGATGGAGACCACGAACAGGTTGTAGACGCTCAGCCAGATGTAGAAGACCCGCGCCACCGGCTCCTTCGCCACCCCGAACTTCAGCAGCACGAAGAAGGCGAGCAGGCTGACCAGGAAGAAGCGGTAGACGCGCGGCAGCACCACCCGCCGGGGCCAGCGCGCCACCAGCGCGGAGAAGGCCGGCACCGCCAGCAGCATGACGATGAACGTCGCGGTGAAGAGCCACGGCAGGCCCTTCACGCTGCCCGCCGTCCCCATCTCGTTGCGGATGGGACGCAGGATGGCGTAACCGCACATCAGCGTGAAGAAGTAGACGAAGGACCCGAGGACCGCGCGAACTTCCTCGTCACGTACATCCACGAATCGCTTGAGCATTGGCACGAAGTACCCGGCTGAACTCCAGCCCTTTCCGTGTATTCCCGAGCCCCGCGCCCGTCCAGTGGGACGTCACGCGGGGCCCGGCACCGACGCGGGCTACTTCGAGGCGAGCGCCTCGCGCAGGGTGGCTTCCACGCGGGGCAGGGCCTCCTGGATTTCCGCCACCGACGTCGCGCCCACGGACAGGCGGAACCAGCCGGTGTCCTCGCTCAGACCGAACGCCTGGAAGGGCACCACCGCGAGGCTGGCCTTCTCCAGGAGCAGCTTGCGGATGTCGTCATTCGTCTTCAGGCCGCCCTTGCCCACCAGGTCGAACTGGACGGACAGGTAGATGGCGCCCTGCGGCGCGATGTGTCGCACCGGCAGCCCCGCCTCGCGCATGCGCGTCAGGCCCGTGTGCAGCACCTCCAGGCGCGCGTCCACGCGCTGGCGCATCTCCGTCAGGAAGGACTCGGTGGCGGGCACGTCGTCCAGGTAGCGCGCCACCGCGACCTGCTCCGCCTTGGGCGCCCACGCGCCGACGTGGCCGAGCACGTCCCGCATGCGAGCGATGATGGCCGGCGGACCCACGCCCCAACCCACGCGCACGCCCGTCGCGGCGAAGGCCTTGGAGATGCCGTCCACGAACACGGTGTACGGCGCCACTTCCGGCACCAGCTCCACCGGCGTCACGTGCTTCACCGCGCCGAAGCTCAGCACCCAGTAAATCTGGTCGTACATCAGGATGAGCGGCTTGCGGCCCTGCTTCTCCCGCTCGCGGTTCTCCGCGACGACGCGCTCGCAGATGGCGCCCAGCACGTCGGACGAAATCATGGTGCCCGTGGGGTTGAGCGGGCTGCACAGGCACAACAGGCGCGCGGTGCCCAGGTGCGGCGTGAGCTGCTCCAGCGTGGGCATGAAGCCGTGCGACGGGTCCGTCGTCACGACGACGCCCTTGGCGTTCATCATGTGGACGTAGTGGTTGTTGTTCCACGACGGCACCGGGTAGACGACCGTCTCGCCGTCATCGAGCACCGCGCGGTAGGTGCCGTAGATGATGGGCCGGGCGCCGCCCGCGATGACGATTCCCTCCAGCGGATACTTCAGGCCCAGGGCGCGCTCGTAGAAGCGCTGCACCGCCTGGCGTAGGTCGAGCACGCCGTCGGAGGGCGGATAGTTCGTCTCGCCCGCCTGGAGCGCGGTGGCGATGCCCTGGCGCAGGCCGTCGGGGATGGGGAACTCGCGCGGGCTGAAGTCGCCCACGGTGAGGTTGCACACCTTGCGCCCCTTGGCGACGAGCTCACGGACTTCCGCGGCGATGCGGAGAATCTCGCTGCCAACGAGGCCTCGCGCCATCGTGCCAATGGAGGCGTCGTCCCGCGAGGGACGTGGGAGGGAGGTGAGGTCGAGAGCCATGGGGAATCTGTCTCCGGTTCGTGCGCGTGAGGGGGAGGACGCGGGCTGCGGCCGGGCGCGGACCATACCCGCCACCCGGGCCCTTGTGGGGCGCGTCTGAAACTTCTGGGGGAGTGCCACGGCTACAATTTTCCCGGAAGCGGGATGCGCGGGGCAGCCAGGCCGGCCTGCCCTCCTCGGGCCGTCGGTCCTCACCCTGAATCCGGTGCTTGACGGCGCGCAAGGACCTCCGAGCCTTCCCGATATGTCTCGAAGGCGCGTCGCGTTCCTGGAGCCAGCAACCCACACCCTCCATTCCCAGACATGCGAGGCCTGCCCTGTGTCGAGCGACGCTTGCTCGGCCCCGGCGGAGCCCTGCGTCCCGAGGTACGTGCATGAAGCCGTTCAAGCGTGGCCTGCTGCTCGCCGCATCCCTGTTGCTGGGCTCCACCCAGGCCTCCGCCGCGGACCGTCCCTTCAACCCGAGCATCTTCGGCACGCGCGCCGTGGTGGCGTGCGACGCGGTGGAGCAGTCGTGCGGAATGGCCGTCATCTCCTTCCCCAGCGGCGTGAGTGGGCTGGTGCCGTATGGGCGTGCGGACGTGGCGGTGGCCACCATGGCGTTGCCCTCGGTGGATGACGCGCAGGCGGTCATCGCGCGCATCGACGCGGGCGAGGCACCCCAGAGCGCCATCGATGGAGTGCTCGCCTCGGACCCCTATGCCCCCATCCGTCAGCTCGCCGCGGTGAAGCTCCACCCGGATGGGCATGTGACGGTGGGCCAGCGCTCGGGCGCGGAGAACAGCGCGCACACCTGCTCCGTCCTGGGAGACACCTTCGTGGTGCAGGCCAACAACATGACGACGCCCGACATGTGTCGAGCCATGGCGGACGGCTTCCGTCGAGCGCGGGGCAGCCTGCCGCAGCGGCTGTATGCGTCCCTCAAGGCCGGGGCGCGCGTGGGCGGGGACCGCAATGGCGAGCGCTCGGGCGTCATCCGCGTCTGGAACACCACGAGCGAGACGGCCTTCTATACGCATGTGCTCGCGGAGGCGGTGGTCCACGGCAGCACCGGGGCGTTGCAGGAGCTGGGCGTGGAGCTGAACCGCTACCAGGGCACGCTCGCGGATGTGTATGCCGCGGACCGGGTGACGCTGGATGGCGATACGGCGCGCGACGTGAAGCGCGTGCTGCGCAAGCTCGGCTACTACCACGGGCGCATGGATGGGAGCTGGTCCGATGCCGCCGAGCAGGCCCTGTATGACTTCAACTGGAACAACCTTTTCTTCCTGAAGCCCACCGTGGTGGAGAACGGCACGCGGAAGATTGACGGCGTGCTGGTCAACCTCCTGCGTGACGCGGACCTGGGTGCCCTGACGCGCGCGACGGGTTCGGCCGACTGAAGTCCCTCGGGTGACGCGGGCCCTTCGCCGTGCTCGGGCGGAGGGTCTGTCGTCTTCCCGTCATCATGTCCTCGGCGGGAGGCTGGCACCGCGAGCGCCGTCGTGAGAGAGGGAGTTCCTCACGGCCCTGTGGGCCGACAGGGGAGGAACGATGAAGCGTGCCGGACGCTGGCTGTCGTCGCTGTGGCTCGCCGGGTGCCTCGTGGCCACCGGATGCTCGAAGAAAGAGGAAGCGCCGCCCCACCCCGCGGCCGAGCTGCCTCCTTCCGATGACACGCCCGCGCAGCCTTCAGGCCCACCCCCCGGAACGCTCCCTCGCGAGGGCGAGGCCGCCGCGAAGCCGCCCGTGCATGTGGTGACGGGGGGACCGAGCGTGCCTGTCGTCGCTGGCGCCCAGGACGAGGACCTTCCCGCTCCGACGGACACGCCCCCGGGTGATGAAGAGGGAGCGCCGTCCAAGCCGCCCACGGGCACGGGAGCGCAGACTCCGTCACCGTCCAACGGTGGTGGGTACACGCCCGAGGACCCGAAGAACCGCGAGTGGACCTCGAGCGCGGTGGACATGAAGCGCCAGGATGCGCCGAGGGCCACGCTGAGCTCGGTGCGCGCGGGGGCACATCCGGACTACGACCGCGTGGTGTTCGAGTTCGAGGGAACGCAGCTCCCTGGCTACAAGGTGGAGTACGCGAAGGAGCCGGTGGTGCAGTGCGGCTCGGGAGACCCGGCGGCGCTCGCGGGCAAGGGCCAGCTCCAGGTGACCTTCACTCCCGCGCGGGCCCACACCGACCAGGGGCAGCCCACCGTGGCCACGCGCGAGCTGAAGCCCGCGCTGCCTGTCCTCCTGGAGCTGGAGCGCACCTGTGACTTCGAGGGCGAGGTGACGTGGGTGCTCGGGAACAAGAGCGTCCAGCCGTTCCGCGTCCTGGAGCTGCGCGAGCCCACGCGCCTCGTGGTGGACGTGAAGCACTGAGCAACATGGTGGCTATGGAGTGGCGGACCTGAAGCGAGAGCGGAGACTCGCCTCGCTTCGCGGTCCTCCTGTTTCACACGTGCGATGCCCATTCCGGCGCGGGGAGCGGAACCAGGCAGGCGCGAAGAGGGAGGCTATGGGTCTTCCTTCAGTGACTCCGCGAGCCTGTCCAGCCCCTCGAGCAGCTCGCGATGTTTCTCCCGCGCTGGCGCGCCACCCGCTCGCAACGCCATCGCCAGCACGCCGGGGAGGTTCATCGCGGCGTCACCTCGGAGCCGCTCGCGATACTCGCGCATCCAGTCCGTGGGCGCGCGCAGCGACCAGTTGCGCTCATCCACCGTGCCGGGCTCGTTGTACGTCTCCGGTATCCCCAGCAGGTCCGTGAAGAACACCATGACATTGCGCGCGCGACTGGCGAACAGGTCCGCCAGCTTCGCCTGCGCGAGCTTCCCCGGGTCCGTCGCCAGTTCGCGCGCGAAGTCCTCGCGTCGCTCGGGCTCGGGACACAGCCTCGTCGCCAGATATTCCGCCTGCGCCCGCAGCGTTCCGCGCCACTGCCAGTCGCCCACCAGTCGCCACAGCGACTTCGTGTCGTGGTTGCCCACCATCATCCAGTCCTCGGGCGCCACGTTCTCGCTGCGATACACGTCCGCCGGGTTGCCCAGGTCCGCCTTCTGCGTGACGCGGAAGCGCCCCAATCCATAGCGCGCCATGACTCGCCCCAGTGGATACGGCAGCGTGCTCAGCACCTCGCCCAGCAAGTCACCCAAATCCCGTCCGTTGCGCCGCGCCGCCGCGACCACCGTGTCGAAGAGGACGCTGAAGCGCTGCACCTGCTCGGGCGTGAGCGACTTCACCTCTCCATCCGCGTACCTGGGCAACGAGCGGTCCAGTTGCTCGGGGGCCACCAGCGCGTAGCGCGCCAGCTCCGGGTGGTCCTCCAGGTCCGGCGAGGAGAACAGCCGCGCGCCGTGCTGCACCGCCCCCAGCGCGTCCCACTGCCCCACGCGATACACCCACGGACACACCAGCCCATGGGGATGGTCCAGCCGCAGCCCGTCGTACTCCGCGAGCATCTTGTCCATGCGCGCGTCCATGAAGCGCAGCACCGCGCCGGGCCGGAAGCCCAGCGATGGCCCCTCTCCGCCCTCCATGAAGTACTGCTCCGGGTCCAACACCGGGTAGTTCCACGGCTGGCCCTCGGGATTGGTGCGACTCGGCGGCGCCCCCATCTGGTACGTGCGCAGGAACAGGCCCTGCCACGCCCATGCATCGCGCGGTGAGAAGCCAATCTGCAAATCACCGTAGAGCTTCAGCTTCAACCCTGTCGTGCGAGCGCGCAGGACCTCATGCTGCGCATGCACCAGGAACTGGAAGAAGGCGTAGCGCTCCAGCACCTCCGCGTATTGAGTCTCCAGCGCCTGCACTCGCGCGGCGGCGACACCTTCGGCCCCCGGACGAGGACTCCACAGCCGTCCATCCAGCGAGTCGGCCCACGGCCTCCAATCCAGTACGCCCTTCTCCGCGCACAGCACATCGAAGAGCGCGTCGCGCAGCAGCCATGCGCGGTGCCGCTGTCGGAAGGTGTTGAAACGCGATGACACCTCGCGCATGGCGGCCGAAGCCTCCGGACTCGCGCGTTGGAGCCGAAACGACGTCCACGCTTCATCGAGCACCGCGAGCTGCGCGCGGAAGGCCCACCGGTAGCGCTCTCCGGGACTGGAGGAACGCGAGCGCCCTTCCACGAGCGCTGCCACGCGGCCCTTCGGGAGCAGCGCGCCCCAGGCCTCGTCCTCCAGCGCCGCGAGCGCCACATTGAGCACGTTGCGAGAGAAGAGCGTGCCGTCATACGGCGAGGCATTCGACTCCGACGTCTGCCCCTGGGGGCCCAGTTGGATGCCCGTGAAGCCCAGCGCGTGCGCGGCCTCAAGAAAGCGGGCGGCACCTTCCGAACAGGGCGAGCCCCGTCCCGTGTCCTCGTGCGGAAGACTGGGGAAGCTGGGGTCGTGGATGCTCAGGACGAGGTTGCGGACATCGAGTGCGGCCAGGGCGTGGGTGACGAGTCGACGATGGTCTTCAGGCAGCGAGGCTCGGGACATGGCGGATGGCGACGACCCTAGGTTCCTCCGAGCGACACGCCAACCCGCTTCTCGGGCCGACGTTCAACATCCGTCCGAGGAAGACACTCCGCGTGGCGACACGGACACTCCGCGCGGGCCGGGTATCACTTCTGTCGGGACTGGGGCGCGGGCCGGGGCTCGCCTCCTCCGGGCGCGCGGAGGTGGAAGACCTTGCGCAGCTTGCGGCCCATCCACGTCCGCCCATCCACCAGGATTTCGTACACCGTCGGAATCACCAGCAGCGTCAGCAGCGTGGACGTAATCGTGCCGCCAATCACCGCGCGGCCCAGCGGTGCGCGGAAGTCGCCGCCCTCACCCGCGCCGATGGCCACGGGAATCATGCCCGCCACCAGCGCGAAGGTCGTCATGATGATGGGACGCAAGCGGATGCGGCCCGCCTCGATGAGCGCCTCGCGCAAGGGCATGCCCTTCTCGTGAGACCACTTCGCGAAGTCGATGAGCAGGATGGCGTTCTTCGCGACGATGCCCATCAGCAGGATGACGCCGATGAGGCTCATGATGTTGAGCGTGTCTCCGGTGACGAGCAGCGCCAGCACCACGCCGATGAGGGACAGCGGCAGTGAGATGAGGATGGCCAGCGGGTCCAGGAACGAGCCGAACTGGATGACGAGGATGAGGTACATCAGCAGCACCGCGACGCCCAGCGCGAGGAACACCCGCGAGAACACCTCCTCCTGGTCCGCGGACTCGCCGCCTGTCGTCAGCGTGTAGCCCGCGGGGAGCTGCACCGCGTCCACCCGCTTCTGGATGTCTCGCATCACCTCCGTCAACGAGCGGTCCTGCACGTTCGCCTGCACGTTGATGACGCGCTCGCGGTTGAGGTGCGTGATTTGCGCGGGGCCGAGCGCCTGACGGATATCCGCCACCTGTCCGAGCGGCACGAGTTGAGGCGCGCCTCCTGGCGCCGCGCCCGTCAACAGGGGAATCCGCGCCAGGTCGTCCGCGTTGTCGCGCGACTCGGGCGCCAGTCGCACCATGACGTCGCGAGTCTCTCCAATCGGGTCCACCCAGTCCCCCACGTCCAGGCCCGCGAAGGCCGGCCGCAGCACCTGGGCCACCTGCCCCACCGTCACCCCGAGCTGACCCGCGAGCCCCCGGTTCAGGTCCACCTCCAGCTCCGGCTTCTGGCCTCGCGTGGAGAGCCCCACATCCACCGCGCCGGGCACCTGCGCCACCTCTCGCTGCACCTGCTGCGCGAGCTCGGTGAGCTTCTTCTGGTCCGGCCCACGCACCTCGAGCTGAATCTGCTTCATCGCGCCGCCAAAGCCCGACGTGAAGACAGACACCTTCGCGCCGCCCACGCTCGCCAGCTCCTTGCGGAGCCTGCTGCCCAGCGCGTCCTGGCTCACGTCGCGGTCCGCCTTGGGCGTGAGCCGCACGTACACCAGCGCCTGGTCCACGCCGGGCGCGCTCATCGGCAACGGCACGCCGATGGTGCTGTACGTATAGGCGACCTCCGGGTGGGCTCGGGCGACGCGGGTCACCTCCTCCACCTTGCGCCGCGTGTACTCCAGGCTGGAGCCCGGTGGCGTCTCCACCAGCAGCTCTACCTCCGAGCGGTCACTCACGGGCACGAAGCCCGCGCCACCCACCGTCCCCTGGAGCACCAGGGCGCCCACGAGCGAGCCTACCGCGACGAGCACCATGGCGAGCCTGTGGTCCAACGCCCAGGCGATGACGCCCTTGTAGCGGTCCGCCTGTCGGTCGAACCACGTGTTGAAGCGGGACAGGGTGCGGGAGATGAAGCCCTGCCGCGCGCCCTTCTCCACCTGCGGGTCCGCCCAGTACGCGCTCAGCATCGGGTCCAGCGAGAAGGATACGAACAGCGACACCAGCACCGCGCAGGCGATGGTGAGGGCGAAGGGCTTGAACCACTGGCCGGCAACGCCGTACATGAAAGCCACTGGCACGAAGACGGCGACGATGGAGAACGTGGTCGCCGACACCGCGAGGCCAATCTCCGACGTTCCTTCCTTCGACGCCGTGTAGTGGTCCTTCCCCATCTCGATATGGCGCACGATGTTCTCGCGCACCACGATGGCATCGTCGATGAGGATGCCGATGGCCAGTGTCAGGCCGAGCAACGACATCGTGTTGAGCGTGAAGCCGAAGGCCCAGACGCTGATGAACGCCGCCAGCGCGCTCACCGGCAACGCGAGCCCGGTGATGACGGTGGAGCGCCACGAGTTGAGGAAGATGAACACCACCAGCACGGTGAGCAGCGCGCCTTCCACCAGCGCCGACTGCACGTTCTCCACCGCGCTCTCCACGCGCACGCCCGCGTCGCGGACGATGGCCAGCCTCACGTCCGCAGGCAGCTTCTGCTGCAGCGCCGCCACGCGCTCACGCACGGCGTCCGCGACCTCGGTGGTGCTGTAGCCCTTCGTCTTCAGCACGTCGATGCCCACCGCCTGCGCACCGTCGTAGAGGGCCAGCGTGCGAGGCTCCTCGGAGCCCACGAAGACGTCCGCCACCTGCCCCAGCCGGATGACCTGGCCGTTGCGAGTGGTGACCACCATGTCGCGAAACGCCTCGGGGCTCTCCAGGCGCCCCTTGAGGCGGATGGATTCCTCCTCGAACTTCGAGTTGATGCGTCCCACCGGCGCGGCCAGGTTCTGCGCCTGGAGGGCCGTGACGACCTCCGCCAGGGAGATGCGCGCGGCCTGCAGCGCCTCCGGCTTGAGCTGCACCGTCATCTCCCGCTCCACGCCACCGACGACGTCCGCCTGCGCGACGCCGGGCACCGAGCGGAGCTCACCCACGACCAGCGGGTCCGCCACGCGGGACAACGCGGCGACATCGAGCCGCTCCGAGGTCAACGTCAACGAGACGATGGGCGCGTCCGCCGGGTCGAATCGCGTGAGGACGGGCTCCTCCATCTCCCGAGGCAGGTCGGCGCGCTTGCTGGAGATGGCGTCGCGGATGTCCTGCGATGCCTCCTGGATGTCCTTCTCGAACTCGAAGAACACCGTGAAGGTGGCCAGGCCGTCGGTGGCGGTGGCCGTCGTCTCCTTCGGGTCCACGCCGCTGATGGCGAAGATGGCGTCTTCAATCGGCTCGACGATTTCGCGCTCCACGGTGTCCGGTGCGGCGCCTGGGTAGACGATGCTGACGGCGATGACCGGAGCCTGGACATCCGGGAACTCATCGGTCTCCAGTTGCCACAAGGCGACGATGCCGAAGATGACCAGCGTCACCATCGCGGTGATGGTCACGATGGGACGCTTGATGGCGAAGTCGGAGATGAACACGAGGGCTCTCCCGGAAGGAGTCGAAGGGACGAGGGCGAACTCAGGGCGCCGGCGGCGGCGCGCCCTCCGAGGCTTCGCTCGATGAAGGTGCGGGACGTGCCGGCACGGAGGTGCCTTCGGGGCCCTGACGTGAGGAGGGTGCGGAGCCTCCGCCGCCGACTCCGGGCCCCTCGTCGCGCGTCGGCTGCTCTCCCGGACGGGGCGCGTCCACCTTCACACGGGAGCCATCCGTCACTTCGTCGCGCGCGGAGCCGAGGAGCACCACGTCGCCCTGCTGGAGTCCCTGGCGCACCTCGACGCGCTGCTCGACGTCGTCTCGCAGTCCCAGCGTGATGGGCACACGCTCCACCCGCTCGTCTCGCACGCGCATCACCCCGGGCTTGCCCTCGGTGTCATCCACCGCGCCCAGCGGGATGGACAGCGCTCGCACGGCCTTCGCGGCCACGCGGCCCTCGGCGAACAACCCCGCGAGGAGTTGGAGGTCCGTGTTCGGAATCGCCACGTAGATGCGCACCTGCCCCGTGTTCGGGTCCACCACCGGGTTGATGCGCTCCACCTGTCCGGTGAAGGAGTTGTCTCCGTAGCCGGTGACCTTGAACTCCACCGGCGTCTGGACCTTCACCTGGTCCAGGTTCGCGGCTGGCACCGACGCCTCCAGGCGCAGCGTGCGCGGGTCCACCACCGTGAACAATGGGGAGCCCGGTTGCACGACGTCGCCCACGCTCGCCTGCCGCTCGCTCACCACGCCCGCGAAGGGCGCCACCACCCGCGTGCGTCCGAGCTGCTCCCGCGCCAGCGTCTGACGCGAGTGCGCCTCCGCGAGCTGCCCCTTCGCCTGCGCCACCGACAACTGCGCCCGCTCGAAGTCGCGCTGGGTGATGACCCCCGCCTTGGCCAGCTTCGCGCTGCGCTCCTGCTCGGCCTCGGCCACCCGCAAGGCATTGCGCGCCGTCGAAACCGCCGTGCGGGTGGCGATGAGCTGGTCCCTCAACGTCGCATCGTCGATGCGCGCGAGCTCCTGCCCCTTCTTCACCACCTGCCCCTGCTGGGCCTTGATGTCGAGGACCGTGCCGCCCACCTGCGCGCGCACCGCCGCCGCGGTGCGGGCTTGGAGCGTTCCGGAGATGCCAGGGCCGGAGCGCAGCTCGCTCGGCTCCGCGAGCGCCACGTTCTCCTGCCCCAGGTTCACCACGGGCTCTGCGGGCGGTGCCGGCTCTCCCGAGCCCTTCTTGCACCCGGCCACCACGCAAGCCGCCGCCAGCAGCAGGCCCCACGTCCCGCCAGCCGCCATCCGTCTCGTCCGTTGGGCTCGTCTCACCGCGCGTCTCCGTCCTCCGCCGGTCCCTCCCCTGCCCCCGGCGGGCGGGCTAAACGTGGTGTCGGCCCCTTGCCGCCGGAAGTCGCACGCCTCTGCTCCTCGCCCCAGGAGACAGAGGCAGGCCGCCCGCTCACGCCCTGGATGGGCAGCCAGGCCCACCAGGCGCTCGACTACAGCGGCCCTTGCGCCACCGCCGGCGGGACTTCGCTCATCAGCAGCGTGCCGAGCAGGAAGTTCTGCTGCTGGCCACACGTCGGAAGCGACGAGCGCGAGGCACACGTGATTTCCCGCGCACCCGCCCGAGTCGTCGGCGCACGGCAGCGGGCGCCCTCGGCGTCCCACTCCGCCTCCACGGCCCAGCTCTCGGAGTCGTGCTGCACGCCCGAGGCGTCGTACAGGTTCACCCAGTTCCCATCCACCGTGTACGAGGTGCCGTTGCCACAGAAGTCCGCGCGCACCATGCGGGTGCAGGCCTGGTGCAGCGGCGCCATGCTGTGTCCCGTCGTCGTGGTGGCCCACGGGCGGTAGCCGAAGCGCACGCACTTGGCGATGGCCGCGCCCTCGCACGCGAAGGTGAAGGTCTGCGTGTCCTCGATTTTCGCGCCGCCGCCCGCGACCCCCTCGCGGTAGTCCCAGCGCCCCACCATCGGAATGGCGTTGAGCGCGGAGCCATCCGCGGCCTGACACGCGGGCTTCCACGTGTTGTCCGCCAGCGAGTAGTACGAGACGCGGTAGGTCCAGACGTCGTCGCTCCCCGGCTGGATGTCGTCCACGCGCAGCGCGACGGTGTCGCCACTGCCCAGCTCACCGACGAAGCGCGCGCCCACGAAGTCCACGCCGGACAGCACCGAGCCGTCCTGCGCATCGGCGCGGAACACGCTGCCGTCCAGCCACGTCCGCATCAGTGAGGGAGCGCCCGGGTCCGCGCGCTCGACGCCCGCGAAGCGCACCGCCACCAGCATCTGCCCCAGCTCGTCTCCGTTGAGATTGCGCCCGTTGAGATTGCGTCCATTCAGGTTGCGCCCGTTTGGAGAGGACAGCTCGGCCACCTGGGTTCCCAGCGTGTCCTGTGCGCCCTCATCCACCGAGTTCCCACACCCCACCAGCCCGCAGGCGATGACCATCGCCCCCACCATCCGCCACGCCACCATGCCCCGTAC
>NZ_JABXEM010000023.1:0-64156 GCF_013372595.1 Myxococcus sp. AM011 | reverse complement strand
AGCGGGGGCCTCGCATCGGCGTGGACTACGCGGGGGCGTGGGCGCACGAGCCCTTCCGGCTCTGGGTCCGGGACAGTCAACACGTCAGCAAGCGGCCTTCGACGAGAGCTCGCAACCGGCCTTGACGAAGGCGCTTCCGGCTGGTTGGGTGCGCCCCGCCATGTCCGACGAGGTCGCCACGGAAGATGATCGCCAGCTCCTCGCCCGCGCGCAGGATGGGGACATGTCCGCCTTCGAGGCCCTGGTGGAGTCGCACCAGGACAAGGTGTACGGTCTCGCCCTGCGGATGACCCGCTCCGAGGCGGACGCCGCCGAAATCACCCAGGACACCTTCCTGTCGGCCTACCAACATCTCAAGGATTTCCGCGGGGATGCGGCCTTCGGCTCCTGGGTGCACCGGATAGCGGCCAACCATGCGCTCATGCGCTTGCGCCACCGGCGGGTGACGCAGGCCGCCGAGGTGGAGCTCCAGGGGCCGGAGTTCACCCCCCGGGGTACGCTGGCGGACTACCCGGTGTCGGATTGGAGCCGGGACGCCGAGGAGAAGGCCCTGGACGCCGAGCTGGGGCAGGCCATCCGACAATCGGCGGATCGGCTGCCCGAGGGGTATCGTGAGGTCTTCCTCTTGAAAGACGTGGATGGCCTCAGTTACGAACAGATTGCAGAGGTGACGGGGGATTCCATTCCCGCCATCAAGAGCCGCCTGCACCGGGCTCGTCTCGCGCTTCGGGAGGCCATTGACGCCTTCTACAACCGGGACAATCGCGGGCCGTGAAACGCAACTGGGGGGCTCCGCATCTTCCGAAGCGAGGACGAGGGCGTGCCGCAGCCAGCCGAGGTTCGGATGTACACCTGTAAAGACTCAATCAACCTCCTGCTGGAATACCTCGAGGGCGAGATGTCGCCCGAGGAGTCGCGCCACCTCCAGGAGCACCTGTCGGGGTGCTCGCCCTGTGAGGAGTTCTTGAACACGTACCGGGCGACGCCCAGTCTGTGCAAGCGCGCGCTGGCGGCGAGGATGCCGAAGGAGGTCAGCTCCAAGCTGACGGAGTTCCTTCGCACCAAAATCAAGTCCGCCTCGTGAACCTGAAGCAACTGTCGCTGCCGGAGCTGGCCGAGGCGCTCGCGCCCTTCTCCCCGTCCCCCACCGCGGTCCGCAAGGTGTTCGCCGCCGTCTTCGCCCACGGGCTCGGCTCGGTGGAGGAGGTCGCGCGCTCGCCTCAGGTGCCCCGGCGGGTGTCGGACTACCTGAAGGCCCACGCCGAGATGCCCAGCCTCCAGGTGGTGGAGCGGCGTCGGGCGGACGACGGCTTCGTGAAGTACCTCTTCGACTCGCCCCTGGGTGGGCGGATTGAAGCCGTCCGGATTCCCATCTTCGCCGAGAAGTACGTCGTCTGCGTGTCCAGCCAGGTGGGCTGCGCGCTGGCGTGCGACTTCTGCATGACGGGGAAGTTGGGTTTCAAACGGAACCTCCAGACTTGGGAGATTCTGGACCAGGTGCTTCAGGTACGGGCGGAGGCGGACCGGCCGGTGCGGGGTGTGGTGTTCATGGGGATGGGGGAGCCGCTGCTCAACTACAAGGAGACGTTGAGGGCCGCGGGCATCCTCTCGAATCCGGCGGGCTTCTCGATTTCGGGGCAGTCCATCACCTTCTCCACGGCGGGGCATGTGCCGGCGATTCGGCGCTACACGAAGGAGGGGCATCCGTACCGGCTGGCCTTCTCGGTGACGAGCGCCATTCCGGAGAAGCGGATGAAGGTGCTTCCGATTGAGAAGACGCATCCGTTGCCGGAGTTGATTGAGGCGATTCGCGAGTACAGCCAGGTGCGGCGCGAGCGGGCGATGATTGCCTATGTGGCGATATCGGGTTTCAACCTGGAGCGGGAGGACGCGGAGGCGCTGAAGGTGGCCTTCGAGGGGATTCCCATCAAGGTGGACCTCATCGACGTGACGGACCCGACGGGGAAGTACCTGCCGCCGTCGGCGGAGGAGCTGAGCGCGTTCCGCGACCACTTGCAGGTCCTGAAGGCGCCGGTGGCGCGGCGGTATTCAGGGGGCAAGGAGATTGGGGCGGCGTGCGGCACGTTGGCTGCGACGCAGTACGGGGGCACGGTGATGCCGGTGCCCGTGCCTTCGCCCACCACGTGACAGTGTGCCCTGCCGGGCGAGCCGAGGGTGCGGGGTGGGGCGGTTAGGGTGCCGTCCGTTTCCGGGGCCCTCCGGCTGGTGCCAAGGCATACGGGGAGCAGGCCATCCGGTGACGGAGGGGTGCACCCATGTCCCTGCTCTCGGAGTTCAAGCAGTTCGCCCTGAAGGGCAATGTCGTGGACCTGGCGGTGGCGGTGGTGCTGGGGAACGCTTTCTCCGCAATCGTGACGGCGGTGGTGGCGGACCTGGTGATGCCCGTGGTCGGCGCGGTGCTGCCGGGAGGTGACTGGCGCAACGCGACGGCGACGCCGCTGAACCTGCGGTGGGGGCACCTGCTGGGCGCGGTGCTGGATTTCCTCATCATCGCGTCGGTGCTGTTCATCGTGGTGGCGAAGGTGGGGCAGGTGTGGGCGAAGCACGGGAAGAAGGGTGAGCCCGCGCCGGCCACGACGAAGGTGTGCCCGGAGTGCCGTGA
This sequence comes from Myxococcus sp. AM011, assembly GCF_013372595.1. NCBI lineage: Bacteria > Pseudomonadati > Myxococcota > Myxococcia > Myxococcales > Myxococcaceae > Myxococcus > Myxococcus sp. AM011. The sequence continues at coordinate 61,533 of NZ_JABXEM010000023.1, read as the reverse complement.
GACGATTCCGGTGGAGGCCCGGCGGTGCAAGGCGTGCACTTCGGTGCTGGTGACGGTGTGAAGTGATTGCAGACGCTTCACACCGGACGAAGGCACGGCGGGAATCTCTCCGATGCGGTGAAGGCGCTACTCCGCTGGAGGGTCCAGATACTTGCGCGCGAGATACGCAGTGCCTTCGTCAACCCCGAGCGCAAGAGCCTTGTTGATGGGCTCGTCGAAGGAGCGTTCATCGTAGCCTTCGATTCGTTCTGCTGGGGAGGCTCTTGCCTGCTTGAGCCACAAGACAAGGATGCGGAGTGCAGTGGTCCGCACCTTGATGTCTTCGTGCTCGCAGAGACCGGGTAGCGTGAGTGTAAAACGCGCTCTTCCCCAGCCCCGCATCTTCGAGGCCATCAAGAGTGCGTTCCTGAGTTGTCGAGAAGTGCCGTCGCGCCGCTCGATAATGTTCATCAAGAAGTCGAAGGACTCCTGTTTCAGAGCCGTGAACTCGTCTCGGACAGAAGAGGGGATGAGGTTCTCCCTGGCCAGTTCCGCTTTGAGTCGTCGCCAGGGGCTCTTGGGAGTGTTCATGGTGAAGCCTGGATGCACCTGTCGGGCTATTTCTCGGTTGCGCTCAACCCCTATCAGCGCAGCAGGAGTTGCTCAAGTATCGCCCCCAGCGCGTCGTCCTTCGATACCGACAGCGTGAAGCAACGGCGCTGTCGACCCTGCTGATAACACTCGGCTGGCAACGCCTGCTGCGTCAATTGGCGTCGCGGAGGTGACCCCGAGCCAAACGCGCGCGCGGCCAAAGCGACCAAATTCAGGAGTCCTCATGGATTCTCCCAGAGCGTGGGCCATGCTGAGTTGCTGCTCGGCGCGAACTCTTCGAATCCCGCAAGGTGTCGTCCGGAAGTTGCTTCAGTCAAGCGAGCGGCTGTCTGGGCCGGACCCGTAGCAGTCCCTCGCTGCTCCTGATTTTGGGGAGGGCACAGGCCTGATCTGGAACCATGGCCCGTGCCCTCCCCGCAGAGGAGGGGGCCCCGCAGCCTGGAAGACCGCGAGCCCATCCTCACCTACCCCGGAGACAATCTTTCAGCCGGCATGATTATCGAATCGTGTTCGCCTCCTCTTCATTGTGCAGGTCGAAGACGGTGCCCTTGCCATGCTTCTCTTCAAGAATCATGTAGGCCTCTTCGCCGTCGGTTGCCATCACGGTTACCCGGAAACCAGGCTCAGTCTGAGCGTGGCCCCCGATTTGGATGATTGCTCGGTACTCTTTCAAGTTCTTTTCGGTCATGTCGTGTCTATCTGAAGGGTGCGAGGCAGACATCACTATAGCAGAGGCCTTCGACGATGGTTCCCTTACCTCGCAGGATGCTCCTAATCTGGTCGGCCTCCAGCCTGCTGACATCATGGATTCTCACGTTGGGGGCAGCTCTCCATCGAAGCATGTCCTCCCTGAGGAAATTTGGCGCCGGAGTGATCTGGCCCCCGCGTGAGCCGTGAGCCCCCGAGAGAATGTGTACATCGCCCCGCTGGCGGGCGCTTTCCACAAGGTGAGCGAAGTCAAACTGGATGATCTTCCCGTTGGAGGTCCAGACCTCTCCACCTGCTGCATTCGTGGTCATGGAGAAAGACCCATGGGGCGGGGGGGCTTGAGTCGTGATGGCTCGAGCCATCTTGTCCAGCGCGCCGCGAGCACTCTTGACGGGGGTTCTGAGCGCGGATGCAAAGCTACCTCCCGATTCGAGGGCGGAAAAGATGCTGGCGCCAGAGGCGAGTGTGTAGAAGGCTGTCTTCCCTGCGCCGACGACGCAGCGGCCGGTTTCCCCGTTGCCGCAGGCTGACTTTGTTTCGAGATAGCTCTCACCCGCTGACACGAATGGAACGAACTCGTTGATAGCGAAGCTGGCTGCGGCGAGTTTGCTGACAGGGGCGTACCTGTCATACGCCGCCGACGCATTCAACATGCTGTCGAGTTGCGAACCAACGAAGGCTTTGCTCGCGCGGCATCCCAGGTGTGGTCCACAGGGGACCATCTCCGCGCCTTCGTTAAAGCTCGCAGAAGCCTTGGTCAGCAGTGACGTCAGGGCTGACTTGGAGGAACCGGAACTCTGCCCGATGTCGTTCGTGTGGCGGGCATCGGGCTGGGCCTTGGCATCGTCGAGGGTCTCGACGCTGGGGACCCTGAGGTCGATGCGGGGCAGATACAGGGGCGGCTCCGCAGCATAGAAGGTCCGCTCCATCATGCTCTGGTTGAGTTGAGGAGCCCCCGTCCAGCCGCCGTCCCATCTGCTCACCAGTGTTCCACCATGAGGTGTGAAGCCACTCGGGTCTGTGTAGCGCGTGGGATTGTTCAGCACGTAGGCGTAGGCATTGTGTGCCTGCGCCGAACCCGGCTCGGCGATGACCGGGTCCACGCTGAGGAATTTCATCAGTCGTGGGTCATAGACACGCCCCCGCATGTTGATGAGGCTCAGTTCGTCGTCGTGCTCATGCCCCGTGAACCCCCTTCGCGCCCCAAAGTGGCCCGAGGTGAATGCTTGAGCCAGGTTGCTCGACTGCCTCCTGGCGCCGAAGGGCTCGTACTTGATGCGCTCCAGCACGGTGCCTGAAGCGTCGGTGACGGTGTCGGGGCTGCCCTGTGGGTCATTGAGGAAGTAGCGCGTGGACTCCGTGGAGGAGCCTTCGTCCCAGGAGACCTCGGCGATGACGCCCTCGGGACTGGGGATGCTGAGGATGTGGGTGGTGGTCAGTCCCTGCTTGCGACGCTGGTAGAGGCCCCCGAGATAGACGGTCTCATCGAGACCGTCTGCGGAACGCTTGCGGACGCGGGTGCCGGAGGCGTCGTAGTCGAAGAGGACGGTGCCACTCGACGAGGTGACGCTCTCGGGGAGGTTGAAGGAGGTGTACTGCACCGCGCGAACCAGGGCTCCCTGGGCATCGCGCGAGGCAATCTGGTTGCCACGGTGGTCGTACTCGTAGGTGAAGGACTCGGCGCCGAACTGGGCTTGTTTGACAGCGTGAGGGCCACCTGTGGTGCCTGACGTGTAGTCGAGCGTGGTGGAGGGCTCCGAGCCGGCGACGGGAGCGCGGCTGAGCATGTTGCCGAGCTTGTCGTACTGGAACTGGACGTCGAGGTTTTGGCAGTTCTGCTGCACCTTCCATCTCTCGAGGCGATCGAGCGCGTCGTAGGTATACTTCTGGGTAACGCCGAGCTCGAGGTCATGACGAGCCGAGAGATTGTTGTTCTCGGTGTGCTCGTAGGCGAGTCGCTGGACGCTGGTGCCTCCTTGCGTGGCCTCGGTGAAGCGCAGGCGGCCTTGGGTGTCATAGCGGAAGAGGCGTGCGACACCGTTGCCATAATGGGCTGTCTTCAGCCGGCCCATGCTGTCCTGCTCGTAGGCCCGCCAATAATTGGTGATGGAGTTGCTCCGGTAGATGCTCGAGAGGTCTCCTCGGTCCGAATACGAGCGGTTGATCGAGAAGGGCACTCCATTGAGCGCCACCGGATAGGTGAGGCGGCTCGTGCGGCCGTAGTCGTCATACTGACGGCTCATCACGAGCGCCTCGCCGTCAACGCGCTGCGCGACGTCCGTCTCGCGCCCGAAGGCATCAAAGATGTAGTCCGTGATGACGACCCCACCGGGGTTGCCGACTGGGGTCCGGGTCGCGCGCGTCAGGCGGCGCATGGCGCCCGGCCCGTCGTCGTACACGTAATCCAGATTCTCCTTCTGGTTGGCGGAGGAGAGGACGCGGCCGAGGAGGTCTCGCTGGTATTCGGTGGTGATGCGCCCGGCCGCGCCGGCGGAGGCGTCGGACTCGCTCTTGAGTTCGCCGAAGGCGTTGTAGAGGAAGAATCGGGTTCCCGCGTTGGGGTCGACGGTGTGCTCCAGGCGTCCCTTGGCGTCGTAGAAAAGGGAGTTCCGGTTGCCAGCCGGGTCGTCCATGAAGTCCAGGCGGCCGAACGGGCCGTAGGAGTACGTCATGGTCGCTTCCTTGGAGGTTCCCACGGCCTCGGTGGCCTGTGTCATGAGCCCACGGAAGTCGACGAGCGTCTTCTTCACCTGTCCGAGTGCATCCGTGGCCATCGCCTGCGAGGAGTAGGGCGCAGGCGAGGAGTAGCTGAAGCTCTCGAGCAGCTTGCCGGAGAGGCCGGTGGTGCCATCGCCGAAGCGGCGAGCGGTGACGCGATTGAGCGCGTCGTACTCGTAGCCTTCCCACGTGGACTGCTCGCTGCCGGTCCGGGGCATCTCCCGCTTCACCAAGCGCCCGAGGGCGTCATAGGAGGCGGTGGAGCTCACCATTTGTCCGTCGAAGCGCGCGGACTGATTCACCACCGGACGCCCCATCGCGTCGAAGCGGGTGAGGGACTCATCCTTCATGGCGGCGCTCGTGGCCACCTGGGTTCGGTGCTGCGGCAGGGTGCCGCTCCATTCGTAGTGCGTCTCGACGATGGACTTGTTCGCGGGTGCCTCGGAGGGGCCGCGGTACATTGGCGTGACAATGCGCTGGCGACCGAACCCGTCGTATTGGAAGCGCACGTGGACGCCATTGGGGTCGGCCGTCTGAGCGAGGACCCCCAGGCCCGGATGGAAGAGATACCGCCAGGTGGCGCCTTCGGCATCCGTGGTGGTGGAGAGTTGCGTCTGGTCGAGGCCGTCGTACTCCACTGACTCGGAACGCGTGACACCACTGCCTTGCTGAGACACCCGCTCGACGAGGCCCTTGAGGTTTCGGGTGAAGATCGTCTTGAGGTACGTCTCCGAGGTGGTGGGAGTCACGGCCTCGCCAATGAGCGACGGCTCATTCTCCGCGCGCTCGACCTGCCCGTGCGAATCGTAGGTCACCTGCTGCGTGCGAACGTTGGCGGCGTCGGGTTGTCCCGAGCAGCCGACCGCAGGGGCCCTGGGGCAGGACATCCAGGACGTGCTGACGGTCCAGGTGCCTTGGGGTAGCCAGGTGCTGGTGTTGAAGTCCGGCACGGTGAGCGTCTTCACCTGCTCGGTCGTGTTCGCCCCGTGGATGAGCACGGTCTGAGCGAGTGGGGTGCCGTATACATCCAGCGAGGTGAGCGTCTCCGACTCGGAGACGACCGTCGAGGAGCCGTTCCTGATTTCGCGAACCGTCTCGACGATGCGGCTGGGGTACTGCTGGTACGTCGAAGCATAGGCCGCGGGCGTGCGGGTATAGAACCACTGGCGCTGCGTCTGGAGGCGGGTGTTCGCATCCGTCGGTACTTCGACGGTCTCCTCCCTGGGCAGGTGTGCCAGGGGCGCCATCGCCTGGCGGTTCGCGACCTCGACCGTCGTTCTGTTGTCGTAGGTGGTGGTGGTGCGAGTCCCCGTCACCTCGTCGATGACGATGCGCTGCCCGAAACCCAACCAGCCCAGTCCTCGCGTATCAGAGAGCCCATCTCGATAGAGATGGCGCCAGCTCTGCACTCGCTGGTCATTGGAGTTGATGGACATGCGCGACACGACCCGCATCGTTTCGGGCGGCAGTCGCAGCCATGGCGGCATCGTCGGCGCCGCCGTGTAGCTCTTGGTATAGAAAGGCTCGCTCGGTGCGACGGCACCGTGCGGATTGTTCTGGGAGAGCGGTGCGTACTCGAACGAGTAGTTCAGGCCGGAGTAGCCTTGGTGGTTGGCTCGCTGGATGTTGCCGTGCACCCGCTTGAGTTCGTCCACCGGCTTCAGGCGACGCGCGATGCGCAACTCGTTTCCTGAGCGGTAGGTGAAGTCCAGGATGCCATCGTTGTTGACGTCGATGACCTGGGACCACTCCTTGTTGTCCCCGCTGGGAAGAGAAAGGTCCTCATATCGGCTGAACTCTCCTTGTGCACCCGCGAGCAAAAGCCGAACCGGGCTGCCCGGCCTGAAAATCGCGAAGTCGATCCGTCCGTCGCCATCGAAGTCGCCGTGTTCCGTCTTGGCGAAATGAAGCCGGCTTGCGAAGTCGCCGTTCACACTGGTCTCATGAATCTCCGTGAAACCCGCGCCCGTGTTGAGCTGCACTCGGAGTTTCAAGGGTTCAGTCAGAGGGCCCCTCTGGTGCAGGGTCACGGCGTCCTGCAAACCATCCCCATTGACGTCCACGAGGTGGAACGAATCGAAGATCACTCCCGATCCAGATGGCACCTCTGGAGCAATTCGTACGGTGGTCTTGATTGGCTTCAGTGCAGCGAAATCTGGCGTGCTCGCTGCGTTCTCTCGATAGACAAGTGCATCGAGGAACGTGCTGCTCACAGGGCCTCTACCCAACAGGCTCATCTTTCCGCTTCCATCAAGGTCGATGGCGCGCACGCCGGTGCTGGACTGTTGGAAGTATCCGACTGGAGATTTCGCGGTCTTCCTTCCCCGGGCAGTCTCCGTGACAGCCACACTGCGCTTGGCTGGAACAATGTTGTCGGAGTCTCCCGTCAAGTCGATTTCGTGTTGCCCCATCCACACGCGCTCGTTGCGGCCATCTCCATCGACGTCGAGCCAGTACTGGGAGTTCGGCTCCGAGCCACTGACTTGCTGCTTGGGGTCACCGGCACGGGCATAGCCATACCTGGGGACAGGGTGCCCACCGGAATCGGATTTGTCCCAGTCGCAGGAAAGCGGCGTGACGGTGGAGCGACCAGCGCCGTCCCAATCCGTCACGACAGGGTACAGGTTGCGCTCATGGCGCTCCCCGCAGAAGTCGCCTGGATCGTTGTCTCCGAAGACGAAGTCCCAGACGTCCTCGAGCCAACTGGTTCCTTCGATATTGAAGTAGGGAAACCAGATTGAGCCACCCGTGACATCCGAGGCCACGAGCGATGGCGACTCCGCGTCCGGAAACTGCAACAGCCGCATTGTGTCCTGCCAGAGTTGCACCTTGAAGTCTGTGGTCACCCCGGAAACGTCATCAGTCCAGACGCCGTCGTCCTCGCTCTTCTTGTCGGACCGGACGAAGTACGCGAGACCCTGGCGTCCAGCGCCCAGGCCAAAGGCATTCAGGCCCGCGCCCGCGGCGGCATCGCTGACGTTCTGAGCTGGCGAGTATTGGAAATCCCAGGAACCTTGTTCCCAGTCGAAGCGCACGGGCGTCTTGCAGATGTCTTTACTGTCGCACTCTTGGAATTCCGTCAGGAGGCTTCGCTTGCTGATGGAGCTCAACAGGTATTTCAGCTTGTACGAGCGCAGCAGCACGGTGGACAGGTTGCTGGCGCCCGCTGCGAGACCAGGGGCCTTCATGTCGATTCGAGAGAGTCGAAAGTCGCGGCCGACCTTGACGCCCGCCAGATAGCCAGTGAAGACATCAGGCCGGGATTCGTAGTGGAAGCTGACCTCTCGCTGCCCCGGTTCAATGGTGCCAGACGCGTCCCGGAACTGCGTGTAGGTGATGCGCATGGGGCGATGCCAGGCGCCCGAGGCGGCACCAAGGGGAGCCTGCTCGTAGAACACGTCCATTCGGTTGCCGAAGCGGTCCTCGATGGCGGCGAGTGCCCAGGCGATGGTCACCGCGGCAGTCCAGCCGACTTGAATGCTCCCTCCAGGGCCCTGGTCGAGCCGCTCGTACCTCCCCTGGATGAGGGCGTCGTCGCGATGACCTCCATGCCCTGTCGAAGTGCGCCCGTAGGTCCGGATGAGTCCATCACGCCCGCGCACCTCGAACGTCGCTGGCGCCATGCCGTGCCTGTCAAGCTCACGGATGGATGAATAGGTATCTTGCTCCGTCTTGAATGAGGGATAGCCCGTGGCGACGAGCCGAGTGCCATCCAAACAATACGCGGGACTGTATTCGTCGATATCGTCCAGGCCGGCGCCTGGGAAGAAGTCGATGGCTTGGAGCTTGCCATCCCTTGCGAAGGAGTTGGGGCACAGGGTGATCTGCGACAGCCCTGCGAGGTTGAACCCGGGCCCAAGCGGCCCATCGCTTCCCTGGCTGCCGTAGACAACGGAGAGAGAAGGTTGAATGCCCGCGCGCCCCGGTGGAACCCAGAGGGGAAGTGAAACGACCGCGGAGCCGCTCGTGGTCACATCCGCCGTGAAGGGGGTTATCCCGGGGACCTGTTCGTTGGCCGGACCCGTGTCGAGAATCGTGTCCGAGCGCAGTTCAAAGGGAATGCCTTGCTGCGCCCCAAGGGCCTTATCCATCTGGATGCGTGCTGTGTCCTCCGCTTCAGAGGACGGGGATGCTCCTGGCATGCAACTGATGAGCTGCGCTCCATAAAAGAGCAAGGTGAGGTGTGCAGTCAGGAAGCGAAAGATTGAAGATGGAGGTCTTGAGTCTGGGCTCATGTCGAGTCGCCGTTCATGAAGATGTGGCTGTGGCCGCGCCTGGACGCCAGGACGTCATCTCCCGGTGCCAGCCATGGCGGGGTCGAAAGAAAAGCGGCTACTGGCAGCGGGACTGTTCGCAGACACCGGACTCATCCGGTGCTCCCGAGCAGTTGTTGTCGATACCGTCGCAGACCTCGACTGCTCCTGGGCTTATGTCAGCCCGGTTGTCGTCACAGTCTCCCGGAGTCCGGGATGTATTCGCGGGCTGTCGACAGGCGCTCTGGGGCTCCCAGTTGGCGCCATGGCCATCATGGTCCTGGTCCGCGAAGAACTGGACCCAGGTGGAGGTGTCGCTGGCGTCATCAGGCAAGCCATTGCAATCTTCGTCGAGGCCGTTGGCACAGACCTCCGCACGAGGTTGACCTGGAACGCAGACACCATGGTCCCCCCATTCGCAGACCTGCCTTGGAGGCTTTCCGTCCTCGGTCTCTTCCTCCCAGCAACCCATTGCGCATGCGGGAACGCTGCGAATGCAGGCACCGACGCCACACGTCTTGGGCGGAACGTCGTCCACCTGCCCGTTGCAGTCGTTGTCGACCTGGTCGCAGGACTCCGCCTCGGGAGGACGCGGTGTACAGGTCTGCTCGGTGCCGTTGACACATGACTGGATGCTGGCCGCGCAGGCTCCCACACCACAGTGCTTCAGGGCACCTGGGCGCACCGCTGCGTTGGTATCGTTGCAATCTAGGCTGCTGGATGCCGTGCCGGCAGGCAGGCTGCAACTGGTTCCAATCGGGGCCCCCGCTCCATGCCCATCACCGTCTCCGTCGCGATAGAGCGTCAGCAGGACGCCTTCGTCGGTTGTTCCATTACAGTTGTCGTCCGCTCCGTTGCAGACTTCGGCTCGAGGCGTGCCCGGCTTGCAGATATTCGCCCCCCAGGTGCACACCTCAACGGGTGGTTTCCCATCGCGGGGCTCTTCCCACTCGCAGTGGTTGGCGCAGGCCGCCACGGTTCGCTGGCAGAGGCCCACACCACAGGAGACCGGCGGCAGGTCATCCACCAGTCCATTGCAGTTGTTGTCGACCTGGTCGCACACTTCCGTGGTCGCGGGCTTGGGGATGCAAGCTGACTCGGCACCGTTGACGCATGCCGGGATGCTGTTGGTGCATGCTCCAATCCCGCAGGACTTGAAGGCTCCGGGTTTGATGGATGTCGAGCCATCGTTACAGTCGGTGGCATCCGTGACGTAGCCGGCAGGCTTTCCACACGCATCCTTCCAGTTGCCCGGGGCTCCGAAGCCGTCGCCGTCCGCGTCGCGGTAGTACCTCACCCATTGCCATAGGGAGGCATTGTTGTCGTCACAATCACTGTTGTTGGTGACCCACCCTTGGGCCAGGCAGCCTTGTCGTCCAGGGCCGGCGCCTTTATGGTCTCCATCCGCATCTCGATAGAGGGTGAGGGTGACTCCCTCGTCGATGAGGTCGTCACAATCGTTGTCGAGCCCATCACAACGTTCGGGCTCGCAGACATCCGGCGGCGGTTCGCAGCCGTTGCAGCCCATGGGGGCCACGCTCGTTCCCGCATCCAGTGATAGCGATGTGGCTACCGGCTGCGCTGCCAGCGTCGGGAGAGCCATGGTGATGGCGAGGAGTGCGAACCGACGGGCATGGCGGTGCCACTGCCGCGTGTCGGCACAGGAGGTTCGAGGCATGGTGAGCTTTCAGAGCTGGCGAGGAAGTCGTCTCGCGAGACGTCTGGCTGTAGGCCGAACCCGCCCGGCTCCCGCCGGTGGAGGACTCAGCGGTCGCCAGATGCGCTCGCGGTGTCCACGTGTTCTGCAATGGACGCGCCGCGAGCTCCTGGAGGCGCGTGTCCACGTCGCGGGCGAGCAGTCCGTCCACGGGGCGGGACGTGCATCCAGCCGGCGCTGGGTGGGCAAAGACCTACGCTGAGATCAGCGTGGTCCCTCTGGGCGCGAATTGCTCATGACGGTCGATGCGATACCAGCGGGCAGTCAAGGGAGCGGCTGCCCGGGCCGGGCCCGTAGCTGGTCCTCGCTGATGGACTTGAGCTCCGAGAAGCGGAGGCTTCTGTAGATGAGCTGCCCCACGACGCGTGCTACCGCCTCGGGGAGGTCGCTGAGTCGCACGGGGACTGTTGGTGCGGCGGTGCGCTGATAGGGGCCCCCGTGGAACGAGGAGTCGAAGGCATAGAGCCCCCTCGCCGCCATCTGTTGCCAGGGGTCCCCCGGTTCGGAGGGCTGTCCAGGTTCGGGTATCGACTCCGTGCCTGGCGCCATGGACCGGATGGCGGAAATCGCCTGGTCGTGTGCGTCGACATCTTGGAGGAACTCGTCTGGCGCATAACCACCGCCCGCGGTGCTGAAGAAACCTACGAATCCGTCCTGGTCGCAGGCCAGCCAGTCGTACTCAAACCCCTGAATGGAATCTTGGGTCTCTTGGGCCATGGGGCCTTGTCGGCTGGCGTCGGGTTGGATTGGAGGGACTCAGCGTGACGAACTGGACCGTAGCTTGTCCTCGTGCAGGATTTTCTGGTGCCATTCCAGGGTCTGACGCAAGTGCCACGCTTCATTCTCCTCCAAGGTCAGGCCCTTCGGGATTGATGCATCAATCCGCTGAGCCTCGCTGTAGAGCTGCAGGAATGTCGCGCGCCACTCCCACCCATCGAAGCACGTCAGGTGGAAGCATCCATCGGAATAGGACCACGGGGAGTGCCCGCGCGGAAGGAAGGCCGGGAACATTCTCAAGTCCTCGGTAGACTCGATGATGCGCTCACAGATGAGACACCTGCTGTGTCCCGAAAAGAAGTGTGCCATGGCGGAAGAGGATTCCTGAAAAGCGGCCATGCCACAACTTGAGGGACGCCCGTTCATTCGATCATGAGCCCGTTGACGAAGACTCAGCTCTTTCCTCGAAGAGGCGCCAGGGTCGTCGGCTCGTGTGGGATTCATCTGCGAGGGGATTGAAGCGAGGACTCCTTGGCGCAGATGGGAGGGCCTTCGTATCTCCCCGCGTGTTCGAGTTCCTCCATCAACGTGCGGAGTTGCTCGAAGCGTGGCCAGGCTGCCAGGTGGGTCGAATGGAAGTGGAGGAAGTTGAACTCGTACAACGGAGATGTGGAGTCGCTCGTGAGCAGTTCCGTGTTGCACCAGTTCTCATGAATCTCTTCTCCACAGGTCGTGCAGATGCCCTTGGCACGCTTGACTCGCCGGAGTCTTTCATTGCTGAGCGTGAGTGCCAGGGTCGTCAAGGGATGAGCCTCGAAGCACTCCATGTGAAAGGAGCGACCGGAAAGCGCGAAGAGTGGGTCTTGTCGATTCCTCACGAAGTGGGGCAGTGAGGCGCCAGGTGTCTCATTGATGGGTTCCTCGCAGATGCCGCACCTGTTTCCGCGAATGAATGCCATGGCTGCACCAGATGCTACTTGAAGAAGAGAGCGGCGCACTCGCTCGCTCGCGTTGAGTTGATGGGGCCCTTTGCTTTTCGAGTGCTTGCATGCGGGATGCTCAGAGACCGTATCGGTCCGCGTACTCGTGACGCAGCGTGCCTCGATACCAGCCATCAAACGAGTCGAAGACCTGCGTCGGCTCTCCCGGATGCTTGTCGAACCAGGCAAAGCGCCCATCAATCGGGTGAAAAGCGGAGAGGCCGAGGCCGACATGGAAGACGACCCAGTCGGGCGGAAGTCCGGCCCTCCGATAACTGGAGGTGATGCCGTCGATGTCGTCCCCGGTTGTTGGATCTCCAGCGGGGGAAAGAAACGTCTCCGTCTCAAACGCCTCTCCGCCTCCCGTCGACGACCAGAATCGTAGCAGGTCCGTGGGGACACTTCCGTGTCCCATCGCCCAGCGGCGGAGCGTGTCTTCGGGTAGGGGACTCCTCCAGCAGAACAGCATGGGCCGCTTCACCGCATCTGTTTCTATGGCGCTGGTGGACTGCAAGGAACTCCTCCCGAAGACTGACCTGTAGCCCCTGTGACCAGCATACGCCCACGTGAGTCCAGGGCAGGGACTTTCTGACACCACCCGCATGCGCGGAGGCCGACATCGATGGGGCCGCGGGCGCGACTTGCGACGCGCACCTGCCCCCTGCTCACCGAGGAGGCCCCGCGACCTGGAAGACCGCGAGCCCATCCTCATCTACCCCGGAGCCGATCTTTCATCCGGCATGGTTATCGAATCGTGTTCGCATCCTCTTCATTGTGCAGGTCGAAGACGGTGCCCTTGCCATGCTTCTCCGCAAGAAGCATGTAGGCCTCTTCAACGTCGGTTGCCATCACGGTGACTCGCAGACCAGGCTCAGTCTGAGCGTTGCCCCCGATCTGGATGATTGCTCGGTACTCTCTCAAGTTCTTTTCGGTCATGTCGTGTCTATTCCGTGGCTCATGGCCCAGTGGCGGAGCGTGTCTTCGGGTAGGTGATTCCTCCAGCGGAACAGCATGGGCCGCCTCACGGCGTCTTTTTCGAGGGTGCTGGTGGGGTGCAAGGAACTCCTCCCGAACCCGTGACCAGCATACGCCCACGTGAGTCCAGGGCAGGGACGTTCTTCGACCTTGGCCCCCCCTACGTGGAGGTCGACACCGAGGCGGCGGCAGGCGTGGCTTGCGGCGCACGCCTGCGCTTCACGCACGGCCGCCATCGATGGGGCTTCAGCGGTTTGCTCCAGGCTCGAAGCGGGCGAGGAAGACCTTGAACTGCAATGAGACGAAGAGGGGGCGCGGCGTCACCAGTGAGGCCTGTGCGAGCAGCGCGAACATGGCTGCGTCGGACCCGATGGGGCGAATCTCCGCCATTCGCTTGCGCCGATGCTCCAGTGCCTCGGCCGGGACTCCATGGGCCCGCAGCCGTCGGAATTCCACGTCCATCAGCTCGGGGTCATTGCCGACACGGCAACCCACGACGAAGGGCGCTCCGGGCTTGAGTCGCCGCGTCGCCTCTCGCAGCAGCTCGAGGCGGGCTTCCTCGCCCTCTACATGGTGCAGCACGCCCATCATCTGAGCGCCGTCGAAGGGTGGCCCGGGAGGCAGGGTCTTCAGCTCGCCCACGTGCAGGTGCGTCCGAGAAAGCAGGCCCTCGGTCTCCAGTCGCTTCCGGGCAACATCGAGCATGGCCTCGGACGGGTCCACGCCCGTGAAGCGCCAGCCGGGAACATCGAAGCGCAAATAGGGCAGCAGCTCCGCGCCCGTGCCCATGCCCACGAAGAGGATGGAGGCGGCCTCCCGGCCGTCGAGCTGGGCTGTCAGCGCGCTGACGCCGAGCTCATACACGGCCGGGGCGCCGGCGAGGTTGATGGCGGCCTGGGCGTCATAGTGGGCGGCGCGGTCGGCGCCGAAGCCCGGCACGATGTGGTGGGCGGAGTGTGTCGGGTGTTCATGGGCCATGACGTGTCCTCGATGGACCCGCTGAAGGCGGGCGATTATTCGAGGATGGGCGTCGGGAGGCCGCACCGGTAGAGCGGGGATTCAGGCCGCATCGGCGGATTGTCTGGCGAGTTCGGGCTCGCCGCCTTCATCCAAGGTTGGCTCCGGACCGGCAGGCAGAGCGGCAGGAGAGGGGTGGCAGGCCGAGTCGGAAGACGATGGCCACCCACGAGTGAGGGGCCACTGGAGGCGCGATGGTCAGGACATTCGCGCGAGGTGCTTGCGCGCGACCGCCTCTGTATTCTCCTGGACGCCCAAGGCGAGGGCCTCGCGAAGGAGCGCCGCGCACAAACGAGCATCGTCGTAAGGGATTCGTTCACCGGGGGCCATCCTGTTCAAGTCGAGCAGGATGAGGAGGATGCGTACGGCCGTCTCCCTCAGTCCGGGCTCTTCGTGGATGCAGAGGCTGGGGAGTGCTCTCGCAAGACGTGTCCGGTCCCAATGTCGCATCGTGAATGCCGTCGAGAGCGCATTTGCAAGCTGACGCGTTGACCCGTCACGCTGCTCGACGATGCTCATCACGAAGTCGAAGCCCTCGGCCTTCCGTGAAGTGAACTCACGCTCGACTGGATAAGGAAGGCTGCCATCCCTGGCCAGTTCTGCCTTGAGCCGTCGCCAAGGGGACTTGGGCCGGAGGTCGGCGAGTGGCGCCAGGACCCGGTGACGACAGCTCCGCGGAAACACCACATCCAGCGAATAGGCCTCCCCGAGCCGCCAGCTCCGGGAGGACTCCTCCAGCACGCGCAAGTAGGCACCGAGGTCTTCGGTGGAGAAGGTGGGAAGTTCCTCGTGGAGGAGGGTGATCTTCCCGGCGGGAAGCCAGGAGAGGTCTTTCAGGACATCCGAGAGCGAATCCCAGTTCTGCCTGAAGTGGGCTGGCAACCGGAGCGCGGCTTCGAGTGCGTCCATCAACTGCTGCTTGCTTGAGATGCCGGCGGAGACTCGTCCCACATGCGCCCCGGCGGGCTGGAGCTCTCGTGGGTTCTTGACGAAGTGAAGTGGCATGGCGCGCTATCGGCTCGTGAAGGAGAGATTCAGGCGATTCCCGGCACAGTGGCTCCGTGCAACGTCCGGACCCTGACGCCAGCTCGATGATCTACTCCCTTGCCATCCGCGGCTGTCATGACCTTCCTCCCCATGCCCTGCGGGACCTTCCCGACGCAGGGCCCCCTTCTCGCCAAGGTGAAGAACGCGTCCTACCGGACTGCACCCGCCTGGGCCGGAGTATAGCCCGGCCCAGGCGGCGTCCCTCCCAGAGCTGCTATCGAGGCTTGTTGGCATCCTCCTCGCTATGCAAATCGAAGACGGTGCCCTCCCCATGCTCCTTCTCGAGACGTCTCCGTGCGTCGTCCAGACTGGTCGCCAGCACGGTCACCCGCTGGCCGGGCTGAGAGGGGTCCTTGAGCCAGATCATCGCTCGGTACTCCTTCATGTTCTTCTCGGTCATGATTTGCCTATCTGAAGGGAGCCAGGCAGGCGCCGCTATCGCAGAATCCCCCAATGATGGTTGTCGGGCTTTGGAGCACTTCTTTGATTTGAGCAGGGGACATCTTGGTGATGTCGTGGACACTCACTCCAGGGATGTCGGCAAAACGCGCGACATCTGCCTCGAACAAGGTGGCATCCGGAATCATATGACCATCAGGCATACCGTGTGCTCCAGAGAGAATGTTTACATCTCCCTTGTAGAGGCCGCTGTTCACGTACGTCGCAAAATCACTCTGACGGATGACACCGGCGGAGGTCCAGACCTCTCCACCCGCCGCGTTTACCTCCATGGTGAAGACGCCACCGCTCTTGCTGATGCCTCGAGCCTTGACGGCCTTGAGCATCCTTCTCACGGAGCCAGTCGCACTTTTCGCCGTGGTCCTGAGGGCGGATACGGCTCCTCCTCCCGATTCGATGGCGGAAAAAATACTGGCACCAGAGGCGAGGGTGTAGAAGGTCGCCTTCCCCGATGCGACGACGCAACCGCCGACAGCGCCGCGCCCGCATGCCGACTTTGCATCCAGGACGCTCTGTCCCGCCGACACGAACGGGATGAACTCGTTGATGGCGAAGCTGGCCGCCGCGAGCTTGCTGACGGGCGCATACCTGTCATAGGCCTCCGAGGCCGCGACCATGGACTCGAGTTGTCCCTTGGCCATGGACATGCTGAGCCGGCAGTTGAGGTCGAACCCACACGGGACCTTGTCTGCGATGGAGTTCATCGCGCCCGAGGCGGTGGTCAGCACGGACGTCAGGGCTGACTTGGACGAGCCCGAGCTCTGGCCGATGTCGTTGCTGTGACGCGCATCGGGCTGGGTCCTCGTGTCGTCGAGGGACTGGACGCTGGGCACCTTGAAGTCAACGCTGGGCAGGTACAGGGACGGGCCCGGCATGGACAGGTGCCGCTCCAGCGCGCTCATGATGAAGCTCTGGTTCGACTGCGGCGCTCCCGTCCAGCCGCTTCCCCAGGTGCTCACCAGGCTTCCCCCATAGGGCGTGAAGCCGCTGGGGTCGGTGTAGCGGGTGGGGTTGTTGAGCACGTACGAGTACGCGTTGTACGCCTGCGCGGAGCCCGGCTCGGCGATGACCGGGTCCACGCTGAGGAACTTCATCAAGCGCGGGTCGTAGATGCGCCCGCGCATGTTGATGAGACCCAGTTCGTCATCCTGCTCGTGCCCGGTGTAGCCCCAGCGCGCGCCCGAGTGGCTCGTCGTGGCGGCCTGGGCGAGATTGGTCGCCTGACGCTTGCCGCCGAAGGGCTCGTACTTGATGCGCTCGAGCACCGCGCCTGTGGCGTCGGTGACGGTGTCGGGGCTGCCCTGTGGGTCGTTGAGGAAGTAGCGCGTGGACTCGCTGTTGGAGCCCTCGTTCCACGACAGCTCGGCGACGACGCCCTCGGGGCTTGGGATGCTGACGATGTGGGTGACCGTCAAACCCTGCTTGCGGCGCTGATAGAGGCCGCCGACGTAGAGGGTCTCCTCCAGGCCATCATCGGAGCGCTTGCGGACCCGCGTGCCGGAGGCGTCGTAGTCGAAGAGGACGGTGCCACTCGACGAGGCGATGCTCTCGGGCAGGTTGGAGGGGGTGTACTGCACCGAGCGCACCAGCGCGCCCTGGGCATCGCGAGTCGCGAGCTGGTTGCCGCGGTGGTCGTACTCGTAGGTGAAGGACTCGGCGCCGAGCTGGGCCTGCTTGACGGCGTGAGGTCCACCCGAGGTTCCTCCCGTGTACTGGAGGCTCGCGGAAGGCTCCCAGCCGGAGACAGGCGAGCGGCTGAGCATGTTACCGAGCTTGTCGTACTGGAACTGGACGTCGAGCGTCTGGCAGTTCTGCTGCACCTTCCAGTGCTCGAGGCGGTCGAGCGCGTCGTAGGTGTACTTCTGCGTGACGCCGACCACGAGGTCGTGACGCGCGGCGAGGTTGTCGTTGGCCGTGTATTCGTAGGCCAGCCGCTGGACCTCGGTGAGGTTCTTCTTGGCCTCGGTGAAGCGCAGCCGTCCCTGCGTGTCGTAGCGGAAGGCACGTGAGACACCGTTGCCGTAAAGCGCTGTCTTGAGCCGGCCCGCGCTGTCCCGCTCGTAGGCCCGCCAGTAGTTCGTGAAGTAGTTGGGGCGGTAGACGTTCGAGAGCTCACCCTGGTTCGTGTAGGAGTAGCCAATCGAGAAGGGCTGGCCGTTGAGCTGCACGGGATAGGTGAGGCGGCTGACCCGGCCATAGTCGTCGTACTCGCGAGTGAGCTCGCGCGTGGTGCCACCCACCTCCTGGGAGATGCCCGTCTCACGGCCAAAGGCGTCGTAGAGGTATCGGGTGTCGACGAATCCGCCAGGGCTGCCCACGGGCGTGCGGCTCGCGCGCGTCAGTCTTCCCTTGGCGCCAGGGATATCGTCATCGTCATACCAATACTGGAGCGACTCCTGCGCGTTGGTGGCGGTGACGACACGGCCGAGCAAATCCCTCTCGTACGTCGTGGTGAGACGACCGGCCGCGCCCACGGGAGCATCGGAGTGGCTCTTGAGCTCGCCGAAGGCGTTGTAGACGAAGAGTCGCGTCCCCGCGTTGGGGTCGGTCGTACGCTCCAGTCTCCCCTTGGCGTCATAGAAGCGGGAGCTGCGGTGATTGGCCGGGTCGTCGGTGTGCTCCAGACGGCCGAAGGGGCCGTAGGAGTACGTCATGGTGGCTTCCTTGGAGGTCCCCACGGCCTCGGTGGCCTGCGTCATCAACCCCCGGAAGTCGACCAGCGTCTTCTTCACCTGACCGAGCGCATCCGTGGACATCGCCTGCGAGGTGTAGGGCGCGGGCGAGACGTAGCTGAAGCTCTCGACGAGCCTGCCGGAGAGCCCCGTGGTGCCATCGCCGAAGCGGCGCGCGGTGACGCGGTTGAGCGCGTCGTACTCGTAGATCTCCCAGGTGGGCTGTTCGGAGCTGGTCCGCGGGCTCTCCGTCCTCACCATGCGCCCAAGGGCGTCGTAGGTGAGCGAGGAGGTCACCGTCTGACCATCCATGCGCGAGGACTCGGTCGTCACCGGACGGCCCAGGGTGTCGAACCGGGTGACGGTCTCATCCACCGTCCCGCTCTGGGTGGCGACCCGCGTCCGGTGCCGCGGCAGCGTGCCTCCCCACTCGTAGAACGTCTCGACGATGGACTTGTTCGCGGGGGCCACCGAGGGACCCTGGTACAGCGGCGTCACGATGCGCTGACGGCCGAAGCCGTCATACTGGAGGCGCACGTGGACACCGTTCGGGTCGGCCGTCTGGGCGAGGACGCCCAGGCCCGGATGGAAGAGGTAGCGCCAGGTGAGGCCCTCCGCGTCCGTGGTGGTGGCCAACTGCGTCTGGTCGCGGCTGTCGTATGTCACGGATTCGCTGCGAGTGATGCCATTGGCCCCGTGCTGGGAGACCTTCTCGACGAGGCCCTTGGCGCTGCGGTCGAACACCGTCTTGAGGTACGTCTCCGAGGTGGTGGAGGTCACGGCCTCACCGAGGAGCGACGGTTCGTTCTCGGCGCTCTTCACCTGACCGTGGGAGTCGTACTCCACCTGCTGCGTGCGAACGTTGGCGGCATCGGGTTGTCCCGTGCAGCCGACCCCGGGCGCCCTGGCGCAGGACATCCAGGACGTGGTGACGACCCAGGTGCCTTGGGGCAGCCAGTCGGCGGTGTTGAAGTTCGGCGTCGTGATGGACTTCACCTGCTCGGTCGTCGCCGCGCCATGGGTGAGCACGGTCTGCGACACCGGCGTGCCATAGGCATCCAGCGCGGTGAGCGTCTCCGTCTCGGAGACCACCGTCGCGGAGCCGTTCCTGATTTCGCGGCCCGTCTCGACGACGCGCATGGCGTACTGCTGGTAGCTCGCGGTGTGGGGTTGGGTCGTGCGTGCGTACGTCCACTGACGCTTCGTCTCGAGCCGCGTGTTCGCGTCGAGCGGGACCTCGGTCAGCTCCTCCGTTGGAAGATGAGCCAGGGGCGCAATGGCCTTGCGTTCCGCCCCCTCCACCGAGGAGACGTTGTCGTAGGTCGTCGTGGTGCGAGTGCCCGTCGCCTCGTCGATGACGATGTGCTGACCGAAGCCCTTCCAGCCCAGGCCCCGCGTGTCGGAGAGCCCGGTGCGGTAGAGATGCCGCCAGCTCCGCATGCGCTGCTCGTTGGAGTTGATGGACATGCGCGAGACGACGCGCATCGACTCGGGCGCCAGGCGCAGCCACGGCTTCGTCGTCGTCTCCGTGTAGCTCTTGGCGTAGAAAGGCTCGCTCGGTGTGACGGCACCGTGCGGGTTCTCCTGGGAGAGCGGCGCGTACTCGAACGAGTAGCTCAGGCCGGAGTAACCCTGGTAGGTGGCGAGCTGGACGTTGCCGTGCACCCGCTTGAGTTCGTCCACCGGCTTCTGACGCCGCGCGATGCGCAGCTCGTTGCCCACCCGATAGGTGAAGTCCAGGATGCCGTCGTTGTTGACGTCGACGACCTGCGACCACTCCTTGTTGTCCCCGCTGGGGACAAGCGACAGGTTCAGGAGCTGGGTGAACTGCCCCTGGGGACCCGCCAGCAGCAGTTGGACCGGCGAACCCTGCCGGAAGATGGCCAGGTCCACACGGCCATCGCCGTCGAAGTCGCCGTGCTCCGTCTTGGCTCCCAGCAGCACAGTGGTGAAGGTGCTGGGGAGCACCGTCTCACGCACCTCGGCGAAGCCCTTGCCGGTGTTGAACTGGACCAGGAGCTTGAGGGTGCCGTCGGTCGCCACGGGCTGACCCAGCGTGACCGCGTCCTGGAGGCCGTCACCATTCACGTCGATGAAGTCGAAGGTGAACGCGAACAGGTTCGGGATGAACGGCGACCAGTTGGCGGGCTTGCGCAACGTGGTCCGTACGACTTGCAGCTCGCCCGCGGTGGAGGTGCCCGAGGAGACCTCCCGGAAGCTGACCGCATCCAGGTACGTGCTCCCCTTCGTGCCCAGGCCCACCAGGCTCATCTTGCCGGTGCCATCCAGGTCCGCCACGCGCACGCCGATGCGCGAACTCTGGTTGTAGACCGTCGGTGACTTGGAGTTCGCCCTGCTGGTCTGCACCGAGGGCGGCCTGAGGGTGGTGGGAATGGGTTTGTCGACAACGACACGACGCGTGATGGAGGGGTCCGGGATATTCGGATTCTGGAGGTCGTCCTGGTGGCGCCCCACCCACACGCGCTCATTGCGCCGGTCACCATCCACATCCAGCCAGTACTGGGGATTCAGCTCGGTCCCGACGACATAGAGATTATCGTTCTCGGGATCGACTTTGTGGCCGTACACAGGAGTGTAGAAGGGACTCCCGTCGAACAGACCCCAGCCACACGAGAGCCCGACCACGGTGGAGTGGCCTGAACCATCCCAGTCCGTCACCAGGGGAAAGAGATTGCGGTCCGCGCGATTGCCACAGAAGTGGTTCGAGCTTCCGCCGCCGACAGGGTTCCCATCATTATTGAAGTAGGGGTACCAGACGACGTGGCCGCTGCTATCAGAGGGAGTGAGTGTGGTGGAGGTGGCGTCCGGATACTGCAACAGCCGCATCCGGTCCTCCCATTTCTGCACGGTGTAATCCGTGGGATTGTCGTAATCGTTCTCTTCCTTGAGGACGGAGCCCGTGAAGTACGCGAGGCCCTGACGGCCGGCGCCCAGGCCGAAGGCACTGAGGCCCGCGCCCGACTTGGCATTGCTCACGTTGATGGCTGGCAGGTAGTCGAACTCCCAGGAGCCCTGCTCCCAGTCGAAGCGAACGGGCGTCTTGCAGACATCGCGGCCGTCGCACTCGCGCAGCTCGGTCAGCAGGCTGCGCTGGCTGACGGTGCCCGGGTAGTACTTCAGCTTGTAGGAGCGCAGCAGGACCGTGGAGACCGTGCTCGCACCGGGAGCGAGGCCAGGGCCTTTCATGTGGATGCGCGACAGCCGGAAGTCGCGTCCGACCTTCACCCCCGAGAGGTAGCCGGTGAAGGTGTCCGGCCGGGACTCGTACTCGAAGGTGACCTCACGTTGGCCGTCCTCGACGGCGACCTCCGGTGCTTGGGTCTCCGGGTTGACGCCTTCGTGGCGGAAGCTCGTGTAGGTGATGCGTGACGGGCGATGCCAGGCGACGGAGTTCGCGTCGACGGCGGGCGCCTGGTCGTAATACACATCCATCTGGTTGCCGAAGCGGTCCTTGATGGAGGCGAGCGCCCAGGTGATGGTCACGACACTTGTGTCGATTGTCTCGATGTTGCCTGTCTCGTAGGTTTCTCCGAGGACATCGACGGTGCCTCTCTTGAAGCCCCTGTGAAAGCCCCGGATGCGCGCGTCGTCTCGCTGGGTCCCGGAGACCGTGGTCGTCTTGCCGTAGACGCGGATGAGTCCATCGCGTCCGCGCACCTCGAAGGTCGCCGGGTCGAGGTGGCTGTCGCTGGTGGGGATGCTGATGGAGGCGTGGGAGTCCACCTCCGTCTTGAACGTATCCGTGCCGGAAGGCACCAGTCGCGCGCCATCCAGACAATAGACTCGCGCGTAGGTCTCCGGTCCCGATGGCTGCATCCAATGGCGGACGTCCGCGGCCTGGAGTCTCCCGTCGCGCGCGAACGAGTTGGGGCAGAGGGTGATTTGAGACAGGCCCGCCAGGTTGAAGCCCGGGCCGAGCAGCCCATCACTGCCCTGGCTGTCGTAGACGATGGCGAGCGAGGGTTGGATGCCCGCGCGCCCCGGGGGAGTCCAGAGTGGAATCGAGACGGCGGCCGAACCATCGGCCGTCACGTCTGCGGTGAAGGGCGTGATGCCGGGCGCCTCGGGCGTGGCGGAGGTGGTGTCGAGAATCGTGTCCGGGCGCAGCTCCAGGGGAATGTTGTCCGTCGAGGTGGATCGGGCACGCGAGGATTCCACGGCGCCATTGCGTTCCGAGGGCGCGCCCGAAGGCACACAGCTGCTCAAGAGCTGGGTGCCATAGAGGAACAGCATGGTGTTCGCGGCGAACCGCTTGAGGCGTCCAGGGGGACGCGGAGAGCGTGAGTCGTGTCTCATGTGAAATGGACCAGGGTGAGTCGAAAGGGGTTACTGGCAGAGGGACTGGTCGCAGACATTTCCTTCGTCCAGCGACCCCGAGCAGTTGTTGTCGATGCCGTCGCAGACCTCGGCGGCGCCTGGCTTCGTGTCGGCCCGGGTGTCGTCACAGTCGCCCGAAGTTCTGGACGTGTTTGGGGGCTGCATGCACTGTGTCGCGGCGTTCCAGTTGGCGCCGTAGCCGTCGTGGTCCTGGTCCGGATAGAAGGTGAGCCACTTCGCGCTGTCGCTCGAGTCATCGGCGACGCCGGTGCAGTCTTCGTCGACGCTATTGGCACACACTTCAGGGGTCGGAGTTCCCGGCGTGCACGTGCCGTACTCTCCCCACTCGCAGACCTGCTTGGGCGGCTTTCCGTCCCCGACTTCAACCCACTCGCACAGCTCGCCACAAGCCGGCGCGCTTCGCTGGCAGGCACCCAGTCCACAGATGATGGGAGGAAGGTCGTCCATGTGCCCGTTGCAGTCGTTGTCCTCCTTGTCGCAAATCTCCGGGGAGGCCGCGTACGGGGTGCAGGTCTGCTCCGCGCCGTTGACGCAGGCCTGGACGCTCCGGGCGCAAGAGCCGACGCCGCACTGCTTCAGCGCCCCGGGCTTCACCGCGGCGTTCGCGTCGTTGCAGTCCAGGCTGTTGGTCGCGGTGCCGCCGGGCACGCTGCACGCGCTGCCGAGCGGAGCGCCGGCGCCGTAGCCGTCCCCGTCGTTGTCTCGGTAGTACGTGAGCAGGACGCCTTCATCCACGGTGCCATTGCAGTTGTCGTCCGTGTTGTTGCAGGTCTCCGCCGAGGGAGTGCCCGGCGTGCAGGCGTTGTCTCCCCACGTGCACACCTCCTTGGGTGGCTTGTCGTGTCCGACCTCCACCCACTCACAGGTGTTCCCGCACGCCGCGACGGTTCGCTGGCAGGCTCCGGTGCCGCACGAGATGGGCGGAAGGTCATCCACCTGGCCGTTGCAGTTGTTGTCGACCTTGTCGCAAATCTCGGGGGAAGCGGCGTAGGGGACGCAGGCCTGCTCCACGCCGTTGACGCAGGCCTGGACGCTCCGGGCACAGGCTCCTACGCCACACTGCTTGACGGCTCCCGGCTTGACGCTGGCATTGCCGTCATTGCAGTCGGTGGCGTCCGTGACGTAGCCGGCGGGACGGCCACAGGCGTCAATCCAGTTGCCGGGCGCGCCGTAGCCATCTCCGTCCGCGTCCCGGTAGAACCGCCCGGCCTGCCATACGGCGGCGTTGGAGTCGTTGCAGTCGTTGTTGTTGAGCGCCCAGCCCGGCTCGAGGCAGCCCTGCTGGCCCGCCCCCGTGCCATGCCCGTCTCCGTCCGCGTCGAGATAGATGGTGCGCCTGAGACCCTCGTCAATCTGGCCGTCGCAGTCGTTGTCCACCCCGTCGCAGTACTCCGGCTCGCAGTTGGGGTCTGGCTCACAGCCAGGGCACTCAGGAGGAATCATCTGCGGTCCCTCCGGCTGGGAGCTGACGGCGGAGTTCGGGGGGGCCGCGAGGGCTGCGGGTCCCAGGGCCAGCAGCGTGAGCACTGTCAATAAAGACGCGCTGAGACGCCACGGCCATGCGTGGGCCTCGGGAGTTCGAGACATGGAGAGCTTTCGTGATGAGCGAGAAGAGACTCGCGGCCAGGGATGCGAGTTGGGGGCACCCCTCCATTTCGAATACGCAGCGACGCGTCCAACCGGGTCGTGAAATTCCGTCGATGCCTGCGTCGACGGCACATCGGGACAGAGCGTGCGCACGCGCTCGCCATGCGCGTGAATGCGCGGCGCGGCGCGAGGAGCGACCAGGCAGGCGTCTTGTTTCAGCGAGGGACTACGCGGACGGCTGTCGCCACTCCGGCCGTCGGCGCGCGTAGAGCACGAAGGGCACGGCGGCAAGGGTGGACACCAGTCCCCCCAGCCGCGCGACATAGGCGAGGGGGTTCTTCACCCCGAGCTGCTCGGGAGGCACGAAGCCCACGATGAAGGCCAGGGCGCAGGACACGATTCCCACCCAGGCGAGGAATGGCAGGGCGGGTGCCCGGTACCCTCGCGGGATGTCGGGGCGCGAGCGGCGCAGCTTCAACGCCGACACGAACATGAGCCCATACATGGGGATGTAGAGCTGCGTCGTCATCGCATCGAGCGCCCAGTAGACCTGATTGACGTCCTTCGCGACGAAGAACACCAGCGCGAGCAACGCCACCAGCACCGCCTGCGTGCCCAGGAGCGCCGTCGGGGTGCCATGGAGGTTGGTGCGCTGGAAGAACGGTGGCAGCAATCCCTTGCGCCCCACCAACAACAGGCTGTGATTGGGACCGAGCATCCACGTCAGCACCGAGCCCAGCGTGGCGAGCACGAACAGCAGCGCGATGACTGGCGTCAGCCACCGCAAACCATACGCGGACAGGTAGGTCTCGAACGCCTGGGTGAGCCCCGCGCTCAAATCCAGCTTCTCGCGCTGGACGGCCACGGCGACCCCCAGGGTGGCGAACACGAAGATGAGCGTCGCGAGCAGCGCCATCACCGCCATGGCTTTCGGATAACCGTGGCGCGCGTCGCGCATCTCCCGCACGTGCACGGCGCTCACCTCCACGCCGCCGTAGGCCAGGATGTTGCCCACCACCAGCACCAGCCCACCGATGCCGGGCCACCGCGGCAGGACGTGACGCGCATCCAGCGGCGTGGCCGACGCATGGCCTCCGAGGAGGTATCCCCCCATCAGCACCGTCAGCAGCACCGTGGGGAACACGATGCCGAGCACCACGCTCCACACGGAGAAGCGCGAGGCGTGACGGACGCCGTGCATGGCCACCGCCGCGCACAGCCCGAAGCCCGCCAGCACGAAGGCGCCATTGAACGGGCCGCTGCGCGCCAGCTCCGGCGACACGACGAACGCGAGGTTGCCCGCCGCGAACGACAGCAGCAGTGGATAGAAGATGACGTTCTGCACCCACTGCTGCCACGCGGCGCAGAACGCCCACTTCTCACCCAGCGCCTCGTGCACCCACGTGAAGACACCTCCGGGCCAGGTGCTGCCCAGCTCGGCGGCGACAAAGGCCGCGGGCAGCAGGAACACCAGCGTGGGGATGAGGTACAGCACCACCGAGCCCAGGCCGTACTCGGCCATCGCCGCGACGTTGGTCAGGTCGATGACGGCCGAGGCCGACAGCAGCCCCATCGCCGGCCAGCGCATCCCCTGGCCGGGGCGCCTCGCGGGGAGATGGGGAGACGGCCCTGTCATGTCGGTCAACCTCTGGGCAGGGAGTTCCCAATGACGCTGCCGTGCGTCAAGGGTGCCACCTCGCACGACGTGCTCGATTGAATGTCCGACCCACCGCGATGGGGTGTGCAGCGCGTTGCCTCGCACCCCGGGCCGTTCCGAGCGTTGGCTGTCATTCCTTTTCCGCGCCACCCTCGACGCCTGTTCCTCTAGGCTGCCCGGCCATGCATTCGACGGTGAGCGCGCTCCTCGACGAAGTCAGCACCTCCTCCGGCGTGAAGGGGGTGCTCTTGCGCGTCGAGCGTCTGGGCGAGCAGGGTGACTTCGAGACGCTGGTGGCACTCGCCGCTGGACTGGAGGCGCGCCAGGAGTCCACGCCCTCCGAGGAGCGATGGCGTCTGCATTCCGTCTCCGACCGGGTGGAAGAAGTGCTTGCCCGGAACACGCGTCTCGAGAGTGCCCTGGCCTTGATGGAGCTCGCACGCCAGCCTCGCGACGCGAGCTTCCAGGGGCGGCACTCCTCCTCGCGGCGGGCGAGGGACTTCGCTCACCTGCTGGCTTCCCATCGCTCCGCCGCGACGTTCGTCGAACTGGTCGCGCGACGTCAGGGTCCCGAGGACCTCACGGAGTTGTTCGCGTGCACGGTGCAGGAACTCGTCCTTCGCGGCGTGGCATTGGACAAGGAGCCCTTGGTGCGCGAGCTGTGGGCGGCGCTCGCCGACCAGGAGCATCCGCTGGCGGTCCTTCCCTTGACGCGCATGCCCTGGGAAGCCGCACTGGGGCGGGAGCTGGGCGTCGACGACCTTGCCTTTGCGCTCGGCTCCCTCTCCGCGGCCATGTCCCGTGAGTCGGGCGAGGACGACGAGGACGAGATGACCACGCCCAACGTCAAGGTGGTGGTGCGGGACGAGCCCGTGCCTCACGCGCTCGCCGCCGTCATCTCGGGACGGGGTGATGATGGCTTTCCCAGCCAGGTCGAGCAGCGCGTGTTGAAGCTGCGCCCCGCGCTTCCCCTGGCCCCACCCGACAGCATCACCTCGCTGCTCGTCGACCTGGACCTGGAGCTGCTGCGCGGCGATTCGCCCGTGGACTGTGAGCGGACGAAGCCCGATGAACTGGTGCCGGAGCTGTTCTCGCTGGCGGCCCTGGGCGCGCGCGGATGGCAGGGCGCGGAGGGCGCGGCGTACGGCCGGCTCGCGCTGTGGCGCACGCTGGCGGGGCTCAGTGGCTTTGACGCACCGCTGGAGGCCGCGGCGCTGTCGGCCCGACTGAAGCTCTGCAGGTGGTACCGGTTCCAGGTGCCACCGCATCAGTCCATGGGCGGAGCCACACGCCTGGGTGTCGCCTGCCTGCGTCCCGGGGGCACGTCGCTCGCGCTGCTCGCGGTACGTGACGAACCCGAGGCCCCGTAGGGTCGCGTGCCGTGAAGTCAGGCGCCTCCCATCAGAGGTCCATCCATGAGTCAGGTTTGAAGGTGATGGACACGGCCTCGCGGGCTACGGACGGGACGAGCAAGTAGTCCTCTTCGGTCTCCAGACCCATGCGCTCCGCGAGTCGGGCCAGCGCAACCCCTTCGACACAGAGTCGCCCCGCTGTTGCCAGGACCTCGGGGGCCACGCCCCCTTCTTCCTCGAGTTGGTCCTGCTGGTCCTTCCATTCCGCGAGATAGCTCGCGAGGGCGTCGTTGAAGCGCTCCGAACTCGACTCTTGGAGGGCGATGCAGACCTCCAGCCTCAGGTCCTCGGAGCCCTTCAGGACCGTCCTGTAGCGCTTCATCAGGGACTCACCCGTCTCGGGGGAGGCATCGAGGAAGAACCGCTGCATGAGGAACTCGACGAAGAGGAAGTCCTCCTCGTATTCCACTCCGCGTGCCCAGATGCGTTTCGAGAGGCGCGCGATGTCCAAGGCCCCCTGAAAGTCTCCAGCGGCGATGGCGTCGAAGAACGGTGGTGATTGCCCGGTCCGTTTCTCCTTCTCGCTGGCGTGACGGAGCCACGCGGCATATGCGCGCCCGCTCTGGTGCAACCGCAGCACGAACTCGTCCGCGAGCCCCGTCATCAACAGCTCCCCGATTCCCGCGATGCGGAAGTTCTGACAGAAGCCGAGGATGCGATGGCGCCCCACCGGGTCCGACGTCATTTCCGGAAGCAGGTCGAGGTTCTCGTTGAGCGCATTTCCGACGTAGATGAGAAGGTACCGCGAACTCATGGCTGTCCCCCTTCCGGGGTTCGCAGGACGATGCCGCCCACGTCACCGGAGTCGGAGCTGGAGAGCACGAGGGAGAGGGAGAGGGGCTCGGCGCCCTGGAGTGAATCCCGAGAACGGAGCGCGAGACAGATACCCAGCGCTCCGCTGGCCGCGCCGACATCACCGACCGAGTTGCAGGGCAGATGCCACTGGGACAGGTCCATGCGTTGGCCCAGGTTCACTCGAACGTGTCCCCACTCTTGCGCCCTCCAGGTCTCACCATTGATGTCGTTGTAGAGGTCTCCACGGAAGGTCGCTGATGGCGCCGTCTCGTCCAGGAGCCGCTGGGTGCATCGGGTGAGGGCGCGTCCTCGCTGGATGCGTGGAAGCTGCTCCGGCTCCTGGTCCGTGGCCACGGTGAGGACCTGGCCCAGGGGGCGGGCGGTCCTTCGCCGCGCGCTGGGCTCCGTCTCGAACAGGAGGGCCACCCCCGCCTCTCCTGGGGCGAATCCCACGGACTGCTCCTCCGTTTTCAGGCGGCCGTTCTCCAGAAGCCCCTCGAGCCGTAGCCCGTCGATATAGGAGTCCACCGCGATGAGCAGCAGTCGCTCCAGCTCGCGCGCCGCGAATTGCCGCATGCCCGACTGCAGCGCCAGGGCGGTTCCCGCGTGTCCTCGGGCGAGCAACCGCACGTTGCTCGAGGGGATGGCGACTCCCAGCGTCGAAACGAACGGTTCGAGGAATTCATCCTGGATGCGAGCCAGGGCCTGTCCGTCCTCCGTGAGGAGGGTCTGGTCATCCAGCTCCCCGACAACGAGCACCAATCCCGTCGACTCCCAGAAGCGCGGGCTCGCTCCCTCCGAGGCCAGGCCCGAAGACATCAAGTCCTGGACGCTGCCTCGCGCCAGTCGCATCCATCGTCCCAGCAGGCTGAAGCCCTCCGTATAGCCATGGACGGGATGGGACTGGATGCCGATGAGTTCCTGGGTCTCTGGTTCGACGATGTTGAGCGCGTTGACTCGACGAGGGCGTGCGATGCCCGCGTGGATGGCCGCGCAGGTGGCCGCGACACCGCGTCCCACGGAGGTGATGGCACCCGCGCCTGTAATCACGGTGGGCGTCAAGGCGCGTTGCCCCCGGCCCATGCCTCGAACGAACTGGACCCAAAGCCCATGGGGCGAGGAAGGAAGGCTCTGACCTGCTGTCGTTGTGTCCTGGCCCACGCCTGGGTCTCAATCCAGCACGTGCCGCCGCTGCGCACGGCCAGCTCCCACGCCAGGCCGGGTCTGCGCGTCATGGGCACTTCCAGCAGCGCCTGAAGCGCGGTTGCTGGAGTCCATGGTCTCCCCCAGATGTAGCGGCCGCCCGATGCGAATCGTGAGCGCTCCTGGTGCCACCACCGGTCGACGGCATCGGCGCGGACCTGCCCCTCGGGGAGCACGGGTCCTGGAAGGAAGGAGGTGTCCGGGAGGCCCTGGTCCTTCGGCTCGAGGGGTGCCTCGGACTCCGCTGCGTCTTCCTCATCGAGGGGCGTCAGGTAGGTCTCCAGGGGGATGCCTGTCATGAAGCGGAAGGCCTCGGCCGCCAGCGCATCCGCGCTGGCGCGCACGTGACCAAGAGCCGCCTCTATCGCCTCGTTTCGTCCACTGTGCGCCAGGGCCCACAGTGCTTCTGAACGAGTCGCTGGCTCCCGGACCCGCGCGAGCAACCGCTCCACGCTCTTCTTGTCCCCGCACATCGCGAGGGCGGTGAGCGGAGTGCGCCCAGGCGTGCCGTCGAGGGCGCGCGCGGTGGGCGGGATGCACCCACGGACGAGTCCGACCTCGAGGGCGGCATTTCGACAGCGAGCGTTCGACGCGCGGAGACCGTGGCCGACCCAGGTAGCAACGACGGCGTCTGGCGAATGCCTCGCGGCCCGGATGGCCGCCGCGAGAAGCTCGGGAGACTCCGGTGGTGGCAGCCGCGCCAGAAAGAAGGAGACGTCGTTGCGCCGAAGGCGCAGGGTTTCAAACAGGACCACCTGGAACGCCGGTTCGGCACCGGGCAGCGCCTCGCGCAGCAGCCCGTCGATTTCCGTGCTGGCACAGAGGGTGAGGGCCTGGGCCTGGAGAAGTTGTTCTTCGGCGGGTGCCTGTTCGAGATGCTGAAGCACGCGATGCCCCCACCGGGCGACATCCAGGGTCAGCAGCGCGTAGGTCGCCACGGTACGAACCCAGACATCCTCTGCTTCGAGCTGGGGCACCAGGAGCCGCTCGGCGACCACCGTGCCTCCCGCCCGCAACCCCGCGACATGTGCGAGCAGGCGGCGCTCTTCGCCATCGGCGAGCTCGGAGAGGTCATGGTCCGGGGCTCGCAACGTGCGCTGTCTCTGCCGCCAGAAGAACGCCGCTTCGTCCATGTGTTCCTGGACAACACTCCAGACGATGGGGGGACGGCGCGGATGGCTGGGGGACATGGGGAAGAGGGTGGGCGGCGTTCAGTGGGAGTGCTCAACGGCTGTCGCTGAACTCAAGCTCCTCCACGATGACGTTCGTAAGGGCCCGTTTCTTCATCTCACGAATCAGCTCCACTCCCAGGACGTAGGAGGTGATGTCCCTGTCAATGCGGAAGAATTGGGGGGCCTCCTTCATCTTCTTGCGGTCCAGGACATGCTCTTCGACATCGAGGATTTCGTCGGGTGTGTCATCGCTCCAGTCGATGTCACTGGCCTTGAAATCCAGACAATCGAAAGTGCCCAGGGGATTGATGAGGAAGTAGTCGTCGCTGTAGGGCCGGCCGCGGTGGTCGAGCAGCGTGAAGGAAAGGAACTCGACGGTGTCCTTGGGGCAATGTGCTTCGACGGCCTCCTTGAAGGCGGTCGAGCCCACGATGCAGTTGAAGGAGTTGGCCAGGAAGTCCGTCAACTCGATGCCCTTGTATTTCTTGCTCATGGCGATGAGCGGCTTCTTGGGATACACAGGTGAGAGGCGCTTCCCTCCAGCGGGCCGCCAGCGCTCATCCTCAATGCCTTTGATAAAGGTATCAAGGAAGCAGAGGTCCTTGTTGTCTGCGCCCAGCAGATCCAGAAGGAAGAATCGCTGAGGGTTGGTGGTGGCCTTGGCGCCGGGGGCGGTCCTAGACATTGACAGACTCCACGCCCTTCTTTTTTTTGATGGGGTTGATGTCGTTCACGGAGACGTCGTCGCGGGTCGCCCAGAGCTTCTTGCCCAGTTGCTTGATTTTGGCGCGCAGCCTCTTGGAGAGCTTCTCAAGCTTCTCCTTGACGGGCTTGTACTTGATCTTCTGCTGGTGCTCGCTCTTGGACTCCAGAACGGGGTCGAAGAACTTGCTGAGCTTGCTTTCCACGTGCTGGTTGTAGCGGGGGTGGTCCTGGTGGCTGGGGGACCCCAGGTGCTTGGGGAGCCGCAGCGCCTGGGCGACCTCGGTGGCCATGGGGAGGATGAACATGTTCATCTTGTGATTGAGGTTGTAGCCCTCATCCAGGAGCCCTCTTCGGACGACGAGTTGCATCTTGTATCCGTTGGGTTTGCCCGAGCCCACGCTGGCGACAGCCGTCTTGAGTTGACTGTGGGGGATGATGTGGTGGGCCTCGAACCAATACGGCTTGTTGCAGCTTCTCTGGAAGTTGGTGGAGGTCTCCGAAACGTCCCAGGCTTCCGGCTTGGGCACGTCCACCGACTTTCTATGCCAGCGCTTTTCGCCCTTGGCCGGCTTTCGGTGGAAGATCAGGACGATCTTCTTCTTCCCAGCGCCGACGGACTTGTACTTGTCCCCATTGTACACCGTGCGCTCATCCAGCGCCTGCTTGTATGCCTGGAACCGGTAGCTGCACGATTGCTGGGAGTAGGGCTTGTAGGGCGCGAGGCAACGCCCGCCCTCGGTGGTCTTCTTGGCCCGGAAGTGCTTTTTCTCCAGGTTCAGGTCGTTCGATTCGTGCTTCGACGTGGACATGAAGGCCCCTCAGTTGATCTGCACCTTGCCACCACGGATGCGCTGGACCTCTTCGGCATCGGTGCGGATGTTGACGCCCTTCAGCAACACCTCGCCGTTGCGTTTGAGGACCAGGGTCGCCTTGCCGCAACGCAGGACGATTTCGTCCCGGCCCTCGATGACCACCCGTCGACCGTCGACCCTGGCCTCGGTGGGAAGCTCATCGAGGGGCTCGGCCAGAAGGGCATCCGTCAGAGGGGTCTCACTGGAGGACTGCAACAGCCCGATGAGCAACGGTCGCGCCGGGTCTCCACCTTCGAACAGGAGGACGGCTTCCTGTCGGAGCGCCACGGCTTGTTCTTGCGCCGCCTCATCCAGGGAAACGGTGGTGCGAGCGGCGAGCGGTCCCAGGGAGTTGCCTGGAAAGTCCACCAGCAGCCTCCCTCGCCCTGCTTCTCCCACCACCCAGCCGAGTCTGCTCTCGCGGATGGGATTCTCCACCGGGAGAGGTGGGCGTGGCGCGGGCTTCTTCTTGCCGTTGTCCATGGCAGGCCCGTGCTCCTAGATTTCTTCCTCGCAGACCACACACTCTGGAGGCACTTCACGACCGCCCAGGGCGACGACGGGGCCCTGCATCAGGGGGACAGGAGGCGTGTTCTTGTCATTGTGGAGCATCAAGTCGAAGGCACGCGCCACGTTCTTCCCCTCGAATTGGACATCGAAAGAGAAGTTGACGAACTCCGCCTTGCCCTTGGTCTTGCTGGAGGCCACGCCGCCACCGGCTGTCCCCGCTTCGTCGCCGGTGCTTGTCTTGAAGTGGGAGTCCTTCACACAAACGGGGTTTCCACCCACTGACACCTTTTTGGTGCCCTTGTCCGTGTCCGAGGACTGGGCAACATTGGGGTAGGGAATGGGAACGGGCCCGGCGGGACTGGGGGTCTTGCATACATCAGGGAAGGCCACCGTGACACCGCCACTGTCCTTGGTCACTACGCTCAGCTTGTTGACCCCGGTATTGACAGGCATGGCACGCCTCCTGAAGTGAAAGCCTACCCGATTTGGACGTCACGCGGGCGTGTCCCTGCGCTTCCATAGGAGGAAGGCACGCTTCGACAAGCGCCCCTCCGGGTCCTTGGAATGGATGGGCTGCACGAATTGCTCGCGCATCAGCTCCCCGGAGATGAAACCCACCGGACCGCTGCCCGTCGGGTGGTCCATGTCCCGGTTCCTGTCGACGACGTCCTCGAAGAACCGCAGGCCGTCCTCCGAGTCCTCGGCGAACCCCTGGTAGACGAGGAACCTCCACGCCTCCTCGGGATTCCCGTTGAAGTCGACGGCGTGCAGGGCAGCGGTGAGCCTGTCCCAATGGCGCGGAAGAATCATGGTGATGGGGGCGAAGCATAGCCGACGTCCTGGCGCCCGCGCTCACGTGACTCTGTTCACCATCCAGCAGCGACGCTTTCCCCTCCGCCGGGGCTGCCTTATGACGGGTGTCTGGCACCCGGAGGAGGTTGTTCGCGCGGATGGTGGAATACATCGACCAGCTCATTGGAGCGCTCGGCCCGCTGGGGCTGCTGGTGCTGGGGCTGGCGGCGGCGCTGGAGTACGTCGTTCCACCCTTCCCCGGGGACACCATCACCTTGCTGGGGGGCGTGTACGCGGTGCGCGGCTCGCAACCGTGGCTGCTCGTGTTCCTCGTCGTGACGGCGGGCAGCGTGGTGGGCGCGGCCATCAACTACATGGTGGGCCACTGGCTGGCGGGGCGCTTCGATGCGCACCCGGGCCGCAGCTACTTCGGCATCACCCACGCGCGCCTGGAGGAGGTGCAGTCCCGGATGCGGCGCAACGGGCCGTGGCTGCTCCTGGCCAATCGCTTCCTGCCGGGCATCCGAGGCCTCATCTTCGTCGCCGCGGGCGCCGCGCGCATGCCTCGCATCAACGTCCTGGGCCTGGGCGCGGTGTCGGCCATGGCGCACACCGGCCTGGTGCTCGCGCTGGGCGTGGCGGTGGGCGGCAACCTCGAGAAGCTGACGGCGTTGATGAGCCGCTACCAGTACGCGGTGGTGGGCCTGGTGGTGGTGGGAGTGGTGGCGGTGCTGGTGCGCATGTTCGCTCGGCGACGGGCGCCCGCCCCCGGGCCGTGAGTCCATGGGCGGACGGCCTTCCACGCCGACATTGCGTGGCCCCGGTCCGGCGCGGTTGAGTCGCCTCCATGGCCTCGCGCATCCACCCAGGGACTTCGTTGCTCGTCGCGCTCGTGCTGTCCGTGGCGGGCTGCCGCTGTGGAGATGACCCGGGCGTGGGCGGCGCGCGCCAGGGCTTCCGTCCCCAGGAGGAGGCCGTGGACTTCGGTCGCGCGCTGGAGGGCTCGCTGACGCGTCGTCAGGTGACGTTGATAGCCACTGGGCGCGCCAGCGTCACGGTGAAGGCCTCTGCGGATTCGCCCTTCACGGTGGACGTCGCCGAGGTGACGGTGCCGGGCAGTGGCACCATCGCGGTCGACGTGGACTTCCTCGCGGGCAACGGCGCGGCGGAGGGCACGCTGTCTCTGACGGGCGCGGGACGCACGGAGACCGTGCGCCTCACGGGGCTCGGCGTGAGGCCGCTCAACTGCGTCCCCTCCGGACCCTGTTTCGAATCGAGCTTCGACCTGGCCACCGGCACCTGCGTGGAGCGGGCGCTCGGAGACGGCGCCACCTGCATCCCCACCAGTCGCTGCCAGACGAACGGCCGCTGCGAGTCGGGCGCGTGCGTGGGCGCCCAGCGCTCGTGTGACGATGACAATCCGTGCACGGTGGATGGGTGCTCGCCCACGCTGGGGTGTGTGACGTCGCCCGTCGCGTGTCCGGTGCCGAAGAACCCGTGCAAGGTGGGCGTGTGCGACCGCGACGACGGCTGCGAGGAGGTGGACGCGCAGGACTTCATTCCGTGCGGGCCGGTGGACTGCAAGCAGTCCAACCTGTGCTTCAGGGGCTCGTGTCAGGAGTTGCCCACGCCGGATGGCATGGTCTGCGCGCCCGCCACCGCGTGTCAGGGTGAAGGCACCTGTCAGGATGGCAGGTGCGAGAAGCCCGACGCGGGAGACCTTCCGGTCGACTTCAGCCAGGACCTGGGCGGCGAGCCCGTGGGTCAGCCCGCGCTGCTCGTCCAGGAGGGCGCGCTGTTCACCTCGGTGTGCGGCGGTGACGCGGGCTGCCGGCTCGTCTCCTTCACGCAGGGCGGCCTCTTGCGCTACGAGTCGCCCTATCCCGATGGCGGCTCCCGCACCCTGTTGGCCGCGTCGGATGCGGGCGTGGTGGTGCTCGCTCCGGAAGGGCTGGAGTCCTATGCCCCTCGCGGGCTCGGCGCTCGACAGTGGGAGGCTTCGTGGGAGTCCATGGGGGCTGACGCGGACGCGGGCGCATGGGTGGGGCATGTCGCGGCGGGACAGGTCGCGCTGAACTCGAGTGGAGAGGTCGTCGCCCACGTGGCCTGGGGCCACATCCCGGAGGTGGACCCGGACGGCGGCGTGGGGCCTCTTCCGGCGCCCAGTGGCGAGCGTTGGGTCTGGCTCTCCGGACGTGGCGAGGACGCGGGCTCACTCGTGCGCGCGGGGCCCGTCGAGCCGTGGAGTGGGGAGGCTCGCGTCGTCGTCGACATGGAGGACACCGCGTTCCGCTTCACGGGGAGCCAGCGATTGGAGCGCGCGGACCTGTCGCCGGACGGAGGTACGGAGGTGTCCATCACCCCGCTCGGGAAGGATGGCGGCGTGGCGCAAGGCCTCGCGTCGCTCGCGGTGGCGGGAGGCCGACTGATGGTGGGCGCGCGCGAGTTCTACGTGGCGGATGGCGGCGCACAACAAGCCGTGGACTGGGATGCGGGCACGCGCGCGTTGACGCCGCTGGCCGAGCCCGCGCTGCTCTCGGCGGGGGGAACCCCGGGCTATCTGTTCGCTCAATCGTGTGACCGCGCGGATGGCCTGCCGTGCACGCCCGAGGAGCAGCGCACGGTGCTGCGCGCGGTGGACTCGGAGACGGGGCAGGTGTCGTGGGAGGTGGATGCGCTGCCCTTCGCGACGGAGCCCGGTGCGCTGCATGACGCGGCGTTGATTCAGGGCGGTGCGGTGGGCGTGCTCTCGGACACGGAGCGGCCGGATGGGCGACAGGTGTGGCTCCAGCTCTTCGCGCAGGGACAGAAGCTGATGATGTGTCCGCTGCCGGGCCGCCCGACGGTGGTGGCGGGTGTGTCCTTCTTCGAGGACAAGCTGCTCGTCGTGCTGGAGCGTGACGGCGTGTGGAAGCTGGAGTCCTACGGAATGGGA
The DNA here is from genome assembly GCF_013372595.1 of Myxococcus sp. AM011. Taxonomy (NCBI): domain Bacteria; kingdom Pseudomonadati; phylum Myxococcota; class Myxococcia; order Myxococcales; family Myxococcaceae; genus Myxococcus; species Myxococcus sp. AM011. Next base: position 25,701 of record NZ_JABXEM010000023.1, on the reverse strand, counting down.
CCCGGCATCCAGGTGGAGCCGCGCGGCTGGCCCCAGCGACATGGCACGCCGGGAGCGACGCGGCGCGAGTCGCCGTGAGTCACTCGGAGCTGTTCGGGTCCACCCACAGGTCCTCGTAGCGGACCTGCGGTGGCGTCTGGTGCAGGCGCAGTCCCTGCACCGTGGAGCTGGCCGCCGCGTGGACTCGCTCGTGGTACAGCGGGATGAGCGGACAGTCGTCGCGGAAGAGGTGCTCGGCGCGCACGTAGAGCTGCTGACGCAGCCCCGGGTCGATGGACACGCGCGCCTCGGCGGTGATGCGGTCCAGCTCCGGGTTGCGGTAGCCCAGCGGGTACACCGTCTGCGCGCTGGAGTGCAGCAGGAAGTAGAGGAACGTGTCGGGGTCCGGGAAGTCCGCCAGCCACAGCGTGCGGAAGGCCGGCACCCGTCCCTCGCGCAGCCGCGCCGAGTACTCCTCCGGCGCCATCTCCACGTGCTTCAACTCCAACAGGCCCGCCTGCAACAAGGGGCGGAAGAGCACCGCGTCCTCGGCCGACGTGTCCCGGCCCGCCGGGTGGTGCAGCGTGAGCCGCAGCCGGCGCAGGCCCGCGTCGCGCAACAGCTGCTCGGCCAGCGCCACGTCGGGCGCGGGCGCGGGCCCCACCTCCGTGCCGCCCATCAGCTCCGGCGGAGTCAACGTGCGCGCCACTCGGGCGCCCGGGTGGAACTGCTCCACCGCGCCGACGATGTCCATGCCCGCGCGCAGCGCGCGTCGCACCCGCACGTCGTCATAGGGCGGCTCGCGCAGGTTGAGGGCCACGAAGGCGGTGGAGGGCGTGGTGCTGGCCAGCACCTGGAAGGACTCCAGGCCCGGCACCTCCACGTGCTCGGCGGAGAGGAAGGACACCAGGTCCGCGGCGCCCTCGCGCAGCCGCGTCATCGCCTCCTGCCGCGAGTTCACCAACTGGAACTCCAGCCGGTCCAACAGCGGCGTGCCGGTGCGCCAGTAGGATGGATTGCGCTCCATCACCACGCGCTCCGGCTCCAGCGACATGACGCGGAAGGGGCCGGTGCCCACCAGCCTGCCATTCGAGTCCACGCGCGCCACCGCCGTGGGCGTCAGCGCCATCAGGTGCAGGAAGAACGCCTTGGGCTCGCGCAGCCGGATTTCCAGCGTGGCGTCGTCCAGCGCCTCGATTCCAGACACCTCGCGCGCAAGGCCCGACGTGTACTCGGGCGCGCCCTCCACGTCCTCCAGCAGGCTGCGGTCCGGAGAGCGCACCGCCGGGTCCAGGAGCCGCTCCAGGTGGCGCTTCACGTCGCCCGCCGTCAGCAACGCGCCGTCGTGGAAGGTGACGCCCCGGCGCAGATAGAAGCGGTAGCGGCGCGCGGAGGGGTCCGCGTCCCAGCGCTCGGCCAGGTCCGGCTCCAGCCCGCCGTCCTCCAGGCGCACCAGTCCGGAGAACGCGCACGCGGTCAGCTCCGAGAGCTGGTTCTCCACGCTGAACAGCGGGTCCACCGCCTGGCGATTTCGCAGCGAGGCCGCCTGGTGCAGCACCACGCGCAGCATGCCGCCCGTGCGCGGCTCTGGCAGCCGGAAGCGGAACACCTCCGTCTCCAGACCCAGCGCCTCGTGGCCCAACTGGTCCACCGTGCGCGTCAGTCCATCGCCGATGCGGATGACCCGGCGCGCATCCTCGCGCACCTGCGCCACCTCCTCGCGAATGGACGAGTCCGCCTTGGTGAGCACCACGTTGGCGGTGCGCAGCTCTTCAATCGCCGCGCTCAGGCGCACCACGGACTCCGACAGGTCGCGGCCCGTGCGCGCCTGGTCCTCCGCCTTCTGCGAGGCGCCATGGCCCACGCGGGCCATCTCCTGCGTCTGCCGCACCAGCTCGCGCGCGTGGCCGGACTGCTCAATCGCCATGCGCGTGACGTCTTCCACTCGGCGGGCCACGCGGCGGCTGGCTTCCACCACCGTGGCGCCCTGGGCCTCCAGGCGCTGCGTCTCCATCACCGTGGCCTCCACGGCGCTGAAGGTGCGCTGGGTAATCGAGCGAATCTCCACCAGCGCCTCGGACGCGCGGTCTCCCAGGGCCACGCCCGCGGTGGCCTGCTCTCGGCCCTCGTGCACCAGCGTCACCGCCGTCACCACCGCGTCGCGCACACCGGTCACCATGGCCGCGATTTCGCGCGTGGAGCGCGTGGTGCGCTCGGCCAGGTTGCGAATCTCGTTGGCCACCACGCCGAAGGGCCGGCCGTGCACACCCGCCTGCGCGGCGATGATGGCGGCGTTGAGGGCGAGCAGGTTCGTCTGGTCGGCAATCTCCTGGATGACGTCGACGATGCGGCCAATCTCCGCCGAGCGCGAGCCCAGCGTGCCCATCAGCTCCGCGGCCTTCCGGACGGTCTCCTCCACCCGGTACATGCCCTTCACGCTGTCGGCCACCAGCACTTCGCCGCGCTCGGCCGTCGCCGTCACCGCGAGCGCCAATTGGTTCGTCTCGCTGGCGCGGCGGCGCACGGAGTCGATGCCGCCCTCCACCAGCGCCACGAAGTTCTCGGCCTCGCCCGCGAAGCGCGCCAGCTCGTCACCGGACGAGGCGATGTTGGCCAGCCGCTCGCTCATCGCCTGCATCAGCGCCGTGGTGTGATTGGCGAAGTCGTTCACCTGCGACAGCGACTCCACCACCTGCTCCAGCCGCTCGGTCATCTCCAGGAGCGCGCCCGTCGTGTCGACGGCGAACACCTCCAACTGGTGCACGCGCTTGCCCACCACCTGGAGGCTGCCGCCCATGCCGCTGACGGAGTGCAGCGTGCGCTCCACCGCGCCGCCCTGACGCCGAGCCGCCTCCAAAAGCATGCGGGCCTGCTCGCTCACGTCCGTGCTGGTGCGGTGCAGGTTCGCCGTCACCCGCTGAACCTGGGACAGGGCGCGGCGCAGCGACAGCACCAGGCGGCGCACGTCCTCGTGTCCCTCGTACTTGTGCCCGCCCGTGGTGGTGAGGTCGCCCTCCGCCAGCCGGGCCATGACGCGCCGACGCGCCAGCCGCCGCAGCGCCGCCCAGCGGAACCACGCCAGATATCCGCCCGTCAGGTACAGCACGGGAGTGGCCACCAGGAGCGCCAGCCAGGAGGACGCCACCATCCGCTGGCCGCTCAACTGGAGGACGCCCCCCAACACGAGCGCGGACAGCAGGCCGGCCGCGAGGCCGAACGCGAAGAGGTACCGTTTGGCGCCCATGGAACGACCGAGGCTACCCCGCCTTCTCGCGCCGGTCCGCAAAACGCCGCAGACTGCGAAGCCCCGTGTCCGTCCTGCTCGCCCTCCTTGTCCTCGCGCTCCCCGTCAATCCAGCCAGCCCAGAAAATGAGGGCGGCTCCCGTCCTCCTCGGGGCGAAGAGACGCGCTTCGTCTTCTCCTGGCGCGGGGTGCCGGTGGGCACGGTGACGTTGACGCGAGCCGCCGGGCGTTTCACGTATCAGAGCCGTCACCTGCACACGCGAGGAGGCGAGTACGGGGAGCGTCGGCGCGAGGCGACGGTGGAGGTGGACGCGGCGGGTCGGCTGGCCGGCCGGGCGGTGGTGCCCCAGGCGCTGTGGTTGTGGCGAGGGCCTCCCGCGCCGGGCTGCGTGACGGGGCGCGAGGAGCTGTCCGGCCGTGAGGGCCCTCACTGCGTCACGGGCGGCGCGGCGCCGTGGGTGGAGGGCACGCTGCTCGGGGCCCCCTTCCGGGCGCGCTACGACTCGGGCGGGCGCATGGACGTGCTGGAGGTGGGCGAGTCGCGCTTCACCGTGGCGGCGCCGGGCGAGCGGCTGCGCGCCCCGCCGGACCTCTTCGCCCAGGGGCTGCCCGTGGAGGGCGAGACGGGGGCGCTGGCCCTGGTGCCGCCACTGGAGGTGCCCTCACGACTGGAGGGCATGACGCCCTGGACGGTGGGGGCGGCGCGGGCCCTGGCGGCGCGGGTGCACGCGGCGTTTCCCGAGAAGGGGCCCGGCGCGGCCGACTGGAGCGAGGACGGTGCGGGCGAGGCGGGAGGCTGCCTGGCGCACGCGCTGCGCTTCGCGGCCTGGGCTCGGGAGAAGGGCGTGAAGGTGGCCCTGGTGCACGGGCTGCTCGTGGTGGACGGCGGGCCGGCGCGGCCTCACGCGTGGGTGCGCGTGGCGCTGGTGGGCGGAGGCACGTTGGAACTGGACCCTACGTCGCTGGATGACGTCCGGGCGGACACGCACCTGCCGGTGGCGCTGGAGGATGCGCGCGGCCCGGCGCTGGAGGCCGGGGCGCGGTGGCTGTCGCTCCTGCGCGGGACGCACCGGGTGGTGCGCCGACGATGAGGCTCGCGGGGCCGGACTACTCGAAGGGGATGATGGACAGCTTCGCGCCCGCGTCGGCGCCCAGGATTTCCTTGGCGCGGGCGGGCAGGTAGGCCACCTGGTTGTCGAGCCGCGCCTGGCAGCGCACCGAGCGGAATCGGTTGCGACCGGACTCGCGCTCGAAGGCGACGAGGATGTCGTCTCCCTCCAGCTCGAAGTCCTCGTCCGCCAGCTTCACGGTGCGGTACTTGCGCACCAGCGACACGTCCGCGGTGTTGGCCTCGAAGTGCGGTCCGCCGTCGAAGGGGTCGATGCGCTCCACGTACCGGAAGCCGATGCGCTCCAGCATGCGCTGCACGCCGCGCGTCTGCGGCCCCACCTCGCCGAGCACCTTCTGCACCCGGTCCGGGAAGAGCGACGCGTAGATGTCCGACGCGGGGAACAGCTCCTTGATGAACTCCTTGTTCTGCCGGCTGAGGCGGTCCGCCTCCAGGTACGTCAGGCCGGTGAACTTCTTGCCGCACGCCTCCCACAGGAGGCTTCGCCCGTCGGGGAGCAGGGGCGGCAGGAGCTCCGCCAGCACGCGCGGCCGGAAGAGCCGGCGGTGCATGGCGAGGAAGAGGAAGCGCACGTAGGACAGCTGCTTGCCGGGCTTGTCCGGCGTGGCCCGGTAGGGTGGGTCCACCACGAGGCCGCCGATTTCGGTGGGGCCCTCGTAGTTGTAGGCGATGGACAGCACCTTGTGCCGCAGGTGCCGCTCCAGGGAGGCGGAGTAGTGCTCCCGCTCGCTCACCTCGTAATAGATGTGCGGCGCCTCGTACGTCCCGTGCTGGGCGATGATCATCGACGTGCCGATGATGAGCCCGTTGCGCACGTCCTCCAGGACGAAGAGGTACTCCCGCTCGAAGGGGTTCTTCACCTTCCCGGCGAAGCTCTTCACCGACTTGTCGATGATGTTCTCGAGCGTCTCCTCGTTGTTCGGCAGGTTCACCGTGTTGAGCACGGCGGCGAGCCGCTTGAGGCCGGCCAGGTCGGTCTTCTGGACGTCACGCAGGACAAGCATGGGTGCACCCGGGACGCCCCTGAATGGGCGCCGGAAGGGGTGGGGACCATACACCACACCACCTCACCGCGGTCAGCTCACGCTCGCTTGTTTCCTTGTCTGACGCATTGAGTCATTAGGTGAACTATCCGCCCTGGCAGGCACGCGTGGCCCTCTGGAGGGGCTCGTGGGGGTGAAACATTTATCAAACGTCCAACCCCCTGCCTGGAAGCTCGCCCTGTTGTCAGGCGAGTGGGAACAACCCGAGGGGGGAATGAAGCCTGGAAAGGTTTCGGCTACGGTGTGTGGACCGTTTGGCTTCAAATCTTCGCAAGGACGCGTGCCATTGAGAGTCTTTGTTCCTGGATTGCTTGCGATGTGGATGGTTCCCAGCCTGGCGTTCGCTGGAGTCGTCTGGCGCGGCGACTTCGAGACGGGCAACCGCTCACAGTACTCAGGCGAACAGGTGGTCAGCTCCGACCGCCTGCTGGTGGTGACGAACCCGGTGGCGGAGGGCAAGTACGCGCTCAAAGTCACCGTGAAGCAGGGCGACGACCCCATCAACTCCAGCGGCAATCGCAATGAGCTCGTGTACCAGGGGCGGGAGAAGGAAGGCTCCGAGTACTACTACCGCTGGAAGGTGATGTTCGCGACGGACTTCCCCAGCGTGGACACGTGGCAGCTCTTCACGCAGTGGCACCACGACGGGTGCTGCGGCTCACCGCCGCTGGAGTTCTACGTGCGCGGGGAGGAGCTGCGCATGGCGCTCAACTCCGACTCCACCATTCCGTGGCGCGGCAAGCTCCAGCGTGGCGTGTGGCACGAGTTCATCCTGCACGTGAAGTGGTCCGCCAAGGCGAGCACGGGCTTCGTGGAGCTGTGGCACAACAAGGAGAAGGTGCTGGCGAAGCGGAGCGCCGCGACGATGTACGCGGGCCAGAACAACTACCTGAAGCTGGGCCTGTATCGCAGCGACACGGTGAAGCCGGTGGGCGTGCTGTACCACGATGGTTTCATCCAGGCGACGACGCTGGCGGACGTGCTGGACACGACGCCCACTCCCACGCCGGACGCGGGCACGCCGACGGATGCGGGCACCCCGACGACGGATGCGGGGACGCCTGCCGTGGACGCGGGGTCGGACCCGGAGCCGGAGGAGCCCACGGACGCGGGCACTCCGCCTGGGCGCGATGCGGGCACGTTGCCGGAGGAGGGGCCCGGTGGCGTGTTGCCTCCCTCGGGCGTGTCACCCGACAGCTCGGACGCGGAGGTCGCGGGCTGCAACAGCGCTGGCGGACCCCTCATGGGGCTCGCGCTCCTGGGATTGATGGGACTGGCGCTCGTGCGTCGTCGGCGCTCCTGAGCGCCCCTCGTCACCGCGCGGTCTGGAAGGGACTCGTGCCCTCGAAGTGCTCGAGGGCGCGAGCCTTTCTCCTCACAGCTCCTGGGCCAGCTCACGCTTGAGCTGGAGCTGGGCCTCCTGACGCCGAGCCTCCTGGTCCCGCGCCTCCTGGCTTTGCGAGGCCTCCTGGAGGTAGGGCTTCAGCCGGCGGCTTTCGTACTGGAGGCCGAGCGCGCGGCTGTGGGGGTGCTGTCGTGCCATCAACTGGAGCGCGGTCTCCGAGTTCTTCCACGCCTTCTCAATCACGAAGTCATGCTGGGCCTCGAAGACATCGTCGCGAGCGCTCGCCAGGACTCGCTGGCGCTCGGCTTCGGCCTCCCAGTCCATGCCGCTCCCGTGCTTCAGGGTGCTGGCAAGCTCGACCACCGCGGTGGTGAGGTGGAGGACTTCGAGCGTCTGGACGAATCGGGCCGCGGTGATGGCCGTGTCCTCATGGGAGATGGGGGCGCCGTACTTCAACTCCAGCAGCTCCGAGAGCCACTCGACGTGCCCGCGCACGTGCGTCATGGGTTCGAACTGGATGTTCACGCCCGCCAGCTTTTCGCGGGCGAAGAGGAACTCCACGGCGGCGGGCGCCTCGGTGACGTGGGTGTTGACCTGGAGGCTTCCCTGGGGCGTCACCCAGGCCTCGGGATAGAGGGCGCGCACCTCATCGGGCGACATGCCCCACCGCGTCTCCTGGAACCCGTCCTGACTGCGGTAGGTCTCCACTTCCTTCAACTCGAACGCCTCGTTCGAGGCCCGGATGGCGTCGCGGCGTTCGAGCAGCGCCTGGTGACGCGCGCCTCCGCAGGCGGTGGTGAAGAGGCTCAAGAGGAGAAGGCCGGAGACATGACGAGACATGGTGGGCTCCCACGGCAGAGAACTCCTCCTCGACCGTCCCGGGTGGTCGGATATTCAATTCCTCCCTCACTTCGCGTGGCGGCTCGTGGAGACCCCGTGGCGGGCCAGGCGTGATTATTGACAGGCATCTGTCACGATGACAATTTCTTGCGCATGGCGAAACACACGGCGGCGGGGTCGGCCTTCACGGACCTGGTGCTCGAAATCTTCCGGAACAACGGGTTGCTGCTGGCCGCGGGCGAGCGGCTCTCCGAGCCGTCCGGGCTCACGAGCGCGCGCTGGCAGGTGCTGGGAGTGGTGGACCATGAGCCGACGCCGGTGGCGAACGTGGCGCGCACCATTGGATTGACGCGGCAGAGCGTGCAGCAGACAGCGGACGCGCTGGAGGCCGAGGGTCTGGTCGAGTACCAGGAGAACCCGCACCACCGCCGGGCCAAGCTCATCGCCCTGACGGCGAAGGGGCGCGAGCGGCTGCGCGAGGTGGAGGCGCGCCAGTTGGCGTGGGCGAACAAGGTGGGAGGCCGGGTGTCCATGGCATCGCTGAAGACCGCGCTGACGACGCTCCAGGAGGTTCGCGAGGCGCTGGAGCAGGACGCTGACGTGGAACAATCACACGCACGGTGAATACCGCATGGGTGCGTGCGTCATCAGGCGCATGCCCGACATCTTGCGCAGCACGGTGCTGACCGCACTGCTGGCCACGTCCGCGACGGCGTGGGCCGAAACCCCTGTGTCTCCCAAGACGACGGTGTCCCCGGCGCCGTTGATTGCCCTCGCCCCTGGAAAGGTCCTCTACATCGACACGGAGGGCTCTCGAACGCTCGCGGACTGCGAACAGGTGCGGGAGCACCGGATGCTGGGGGGACCCGACAAGGGCAAGTTGTTTCGGGAGACAGAGCCGTGCTCGCTCTGGTTCCTCGCCGTGCATCCGCCCACGGGGCGCTGGGCGATGACTGTCTCCATCATGGGTGACATCTCGTCGACCCGTCTGGTGAGCGTGACGCTGTCGGGCCGGAAGGTCGACGTGCCCACCGACAAGGCGGGGCGCGCCAAGGGAGGACACATGCTCGTGATGGGGGACCTGGAGGGCGTCGTGGCCATCACCCCGGGAGTTCCGGCGCAATGGACCAGCAACCATGTCCAGCACTCGCAGCGTCCCGAGCAGTTCACAGCCGACGGTTCTCGCGTGCTCGTCGCCAATGGGACGGTGACCACGGCGGACTGGTGGAGCTGGAGCTTCGGGCCCAGGCCCGAGGGCCTTCACGTGTTGCCCACGCAGGTGACGGACACCGCGAGCAATGACCTGGTCCTGGGAGAGTCGCGCACGGTGATGAGGCACGAGCGCGGGGGCGTGCGCGTCGCCACGCTGGACCCCACGGGCACGAAGCCCTGGAAGCTCGGGCCACCTCTGAAGCAGAAGCGGAAGGGACTCCTGTCGCCCATGGTGCTGGGGGACTCGATGGTGTTCTACCGCGAAGGGGTGTTCGATGAGGGAGGCTGCGACGAGTCGAATCCCGCCACCTATCGTCGCCTCGACCTGCGCACCGGTCAGGAAAAGGTCTGGGGGACCCACGACACCTATTGCAGCGGCGGCGAACTCCTGGAGGCGAGCGCGCGGCGCAAGACGGCGTACTTCATCCAGAGCAATTACTTCTCCACGGGCGTCTCCAAACTGTACGAGTACTCGCTCGACCGGGATGAGGTCCGTGAGTTGAAGGCTGACGGCATGGAGGGGGTGCACGACATCAGCGAGGATGGGAGAAGGCTCGTCCTGCGCGCGAGGGGTGGGGTCATCGGCGTGTACGACAACGACACGGATGAGTTCGCCTGGTTGACGGGCCTTGAGAAGGTCACGGACGCGGGGTTGCTCGACCTTCGCTGAGGCGGCGGGTGCACGGACAAGCGCGATGGACCTGGGAGCGGGGCCTGGAGATAGTTGGCGCCATGGGAACGCATGGTGATGCTCCAGCCACCCCGGACATGGTGGCGCTCGTGGGTTGCGCGCACCGCATGGCGGAGCAGGCTGGGGGTGCTGATGTGACGGACGATGAGCTGTACCAGGTCATCGACCGTGTCCTGTTTGGTGAGAAGGATGGCTGGGCGTGCGCGTTGGAAGGACTGCTGACCCGGACGGAGACCGCCAACCTTATCCTGGCACATCTCGAGTCTTGGCTCATGGACCGCACGGGCCGGAGCTGGGATTCGCCGATATCGTTGGGCGGGGGCTCGCTCGTGACACAGGTCGAGCGGGCCTTGTTCGGCGCCCGGTGAGTCGAGGCCGCGGCGGAGGCTTACCAGCCGTGGCGGTCGAGCCAGCCCTGGAGGGCGCGGGCGATGTCGTCCGGTGCGTCCTCCGGCGCGTGGTGTCCCGCCGGGCGGAGCGGAACGATTTCGAGGCCTGGGAGGGACTTGCGTGCCCACTCGATGACTGTGGGTGCGCTGAGGCCGGCGTCGCCGAAGGTCAGCAGGAGCGCCGGCTTCGCGGACGGCTGCGCGAGCCACGCGTCATAGCGCTCGACGACGGTGACGACGTCGGCCGGCTCTCCGTCGATGGGAATCTCGCGCGGCCACTGAAGCATGGGGCGCCGTGACGCGGCGTCGGGGTAGGGCGCGTAATAGGCCTCGCGGGCGCTCTCGGTGAGGCCCGTCTTGATGCCATGGCCGAGCGAGCGCACGAGGAACTGGTTCTGCTCGAGCACCAGCTTCTCTCCGACGCCGGGCGTGCGCAGCGCGCGGAACATCTGCTCACCCTCGGGCGACCAGTCGCTCCAGTGCATCGGTCGGAGGAACGTCTCGAAGACCACGACGCCACGCACGCGGTCCGGATGTCGCGAGGCCCAGTCGAGGGCGAGCACGCCACCCCAGTCGTAGCCGACGAGCACGATGTCGCGCAGATCGAGCGCGTCGAACCAGGCGTCGAGATACCGCGCGTGGTCCCCGAAGCGATAGGCGATGTCGGGCTTGCCGGAGCTCCCCATCCCGATGAGGTCGGGCGCGAGGCAGCGGCCCCGGCCGGCGAGCTGTGGAGTCACTTTGCGCCACACGTACGAGGACGTGGGGTTTCCGTGCAGGAACACGATGGGTGAGCCGGCTCCTTCCTCACGGTAGGAGATGAAGGAGTCGAGGACAGGAACCTGGTGGGTGGAAGGCATGGGCGTGCGTTGGGGAGCGACGGGTGGAGAGGCGTGGCACGCGATGAGCGCGCCGGTAAGGAGCCAGCCGAGCAGTCTGTGCATGCGCCCAATATGCGGCCGGGGACACCTCCCTGGCCGTGATGATTCGTGAGCAGTAACCTCACGTTTCATGAGCATTCAGATAGGGGCCATCGACCTCAATCTCCTCCTGGTCCTCCACACCGTGCTCTCCGAGCGCAGCGTGGTCCGCGCGTCCGAGCGGCTCCATGTCACCCCGTCGGCCATCAGCAACAGCCTGGCCCGGCTCCGCGTCCTGCTCGGAGACCCGCTCGTGACTCGCAAGGGGCGTGGCATCGTCCCCACGCCGAGAGCGCTCGCGCTGGCCCCCGCGATTGGACGTGGGCTTCGGGAGATGGAGCTCGCGCTCCATGAAGTCCCTTTCGAGCCGCTGCGGTGCAAGCAGACCTTCACCCTGGCTGCCGCGGATGCGGGACAGCTCACGTGGGTGCCTCGCATCGCGGCGCTGGTGAGGAAGGAACTGCCGAATGCGCACCTGCGCGTGGTCGGTATCGATTCCCTCGTCTCACTGGGAGACCTGGGGTCGGGAGAGGTGGATCTCCACCTGGGCGTCGCGGGACAGGGGACGGGCTTGCACACCGAGCCGTTGTTGATGGAGCGCACCGTGCTCGTGGCGCGCCGGGGACACCCTGTGCAGGGCAAGCGACTGTCTCCGCGGGCGCTGGGCGGACTGCGGCATGTCCGCGTGGAGATGGTGCCGGGAAAGAGCTTCCGTGACGCCGTCGGTGCCGCCTATGCGCGCGCGGGCATCCCACGAGAGGTCGTCATGACGGTGCCCTCGTTCACGGCCGCGGCGGCGGTCGTCTCCTCGACCGAGCTGGTCGCGACGGTTCCAGAGTCACTCGTGGTGGAGCAGGGGGCGCGCTTCACGGTGCAGACTGTCGACGCACCCTATCCCTCACACTCCGTCAGAATCTCGATGTGCTGGCACGAGCGCACCCAATTGGACCCAGCGGCGCGCTACTTCCGCGAGCTGGTGCGGCGGGGCGTCCTTTCGCGCAACGAGGGGCGTTCCCCCCCTGATGCTGGTGGGTAGGCATGGGGTCGTCGCGACCCTTTCGCGTGCCGTCAGAACGAGCAATGCTCGTCGAGCCTTTGGACTGGAGGGGACGATGGCAATACCCGTGCTGAAAGTGCTGCAGCTGATCGATGGCAAAGGGCTACGAACCCTGGCTGCGTTACGGAAAGTGGGTGACCGTCGCGCGGATGCGGAACTCAGGCAGGCTTTGGCTGCGGCCTACAAAGATTCGCTTCACCAGCTGATTCTCGATCTTGATCGCGAGGCGCTCTATAGGCTGCTCCGCCGCCCATTTCGATGGAAGGAGCGGCGTTACTTCTCGCCGGACATTGCAAGCTACACGCAGGCGCAGATGGTGAGCTTTGCCCAGACGATATTTGTCCAGGGGGAAGTCCCTACGGAGTTCGGAAAAGAGTCCATGAGTTCCGAACTCAACCTGGACGAGCACTTCGTGCGCACTCCTGTGTCGGCGGCAGGGGCAGCACTCAAGAATGCCGCATCAAAGGGATTCGCGTCAGATGACGATGATGCGGGGCGTACGGTGGTCGCGCCAGCCATGGGGTATCTCATCGGTCTCTCGCAGGATTGGAGCAGGCCGCGCAACGTCAGCGCCGTTCTACGCGCGCTTGGAATGGAAGTTCCTGAGCGCTTGCGTGCTTCCCGCTTCCAGGAGGCCGTGCGTAAGTTGGTTGCTCTGGGAATCGAAATGTCTGATGTGGATTCTGGCAAGGTCCTGACTCCAAAGGACCCATCGCCAGGAGTCGAGGGCAAGGTGCGGCTGCGCAAGACTGCGCAGCCTTGACTCAGGCTTCGTCAATGCCGACCGCCTTGCGAGTATCTCGTTGGTTGCTCGCGTTGGCGCTCAATCCTTCGGGTCGCGAGTCGCCGAATGTGCCCGACGACTCGCGAGGATCGGTTGCTGCGAGCGTCTCGGCTCAGCGCTGCCCGGACTCCAGGCCCGGGCGGTCATCGAAGAGCTGGACCCAGCGCCCGTCGAAGCCACCGTTCGTCGGCGAGTACCAAGCGCCCGGCAGCCAGAAGCCGTGCTCCACGCCGTCCTTCGAGTCCGTGAAGCCCGTGTGGACGAAGTAGTCGTGCTGCCACCAGAAGGTCCCTGGCGACGTGCCGTAGCCACTCGCGCTCGCCCGCGTCCGGCCGCGCGAGTCCGCCACGCTGCTGGCATAGGCGTTGTCGTGGAACTCGCTGGAGCCACCGCCGCCGAAGTCGGAGGCGCTGTCGTTCAGCTCGAAGGTGCCGAGCAGCCACTTCTTCGCGATGTAGCCCTCACGGTCATCCTCGTTCTCGATGTCGCGCGTCTGCGGGAAGAAGCGCTGCATCCCCGCGCTCACCTCCGCCTGGCCCGCTTCGTTGACGATGGGGCTCTCCAGCCAGAAGTCGATGGGGGACGTGTCCTTCCAGTGCGTCGCGTAGCCACCGTATTGCCAGTGCGTGGGCAGGATGTCCGCCAGGTCCTGAAGCTCGTAGGTGATGCGCTTCACGTTGGGCCAGGTGACGGTCTTCCCGTTGTCGTAGCGGCTGGCCAGCGCGTCCGCCGTCGCATACGTGAGCGCCTGCGCGCCGAATGCCGCCACCGCGTCCGCCGAGCCCTCCGGCACGAAGGCATAGTGCACGTTCTTCTTGCCGTCGTTGTTGACCCCGGCCTCCGCCTTGCCCGCGCTCGCCATGCGGCCCGCGAAGAACGAGTAGGGGTCCGTGCAGAACCGCAGTTCCTGCCCGTGCGCCGCCGCCAGCTTGTCGGACCACTCCGCCTGCCAGATGAGCAGGTGCTTGCCCGTGGCCGTCTGCATGAAGTTGAGGTCCACGTGCCCCGCGCGGCGCACGACGTTGCGCTTGTGCTGCGTCACCACCGCGTAGGCCACGGTCTCTCCGCTGCCCGGATTGCCCACCACGTTCTGGACGAGCATCTCCACCCGCTCCCAGTCGTGGAGCTGGTAGTCCCCGGCCGCGTTCTTATCGAGCGCGTGATACACGTGGTAGATGAGGACGAGGTTCTTCCCACCGTCCATGAACTCGATGAGTGACGTGTACAGCGTCGGGCGGACCCGCCAGCCGGACCAGGCGCTGGGTCCCGTGCGAGACGCGTCGATGTACTGGGGGATTTGCTTCCAGTTCAGCTTGTTGTTCGAGAAGTTCCCATCCCGGTCGAAGTCGAAATTCGTCACCCAGTCGTAGCCGTGCCTGCCATCGTTTCCATTGCCTCGCTTGAGGACGACGGGCGCGTAGTACTGGAGGAACGCCTGTCGCTGCGCGGTCGTCAGCGACCAGGCCTGCGCCTGGGCCTGTGAGGGCCAGCACAGCGCGGCGAAGGTCAGCGCGAGCACTCCGTACAGGCCGAGCCCTCGATTCAATCGACACATCGGTGCATGTCTCGTGGTGTCTGGAGTCATGCTCCCGAGCAAACCATGACTCTTTCCATAACAATGCGAGGAAAACGAGAATAAGTCATTTTCCTAAAAGGAGGGTGACCTGCGTCGCTTGAAGCTTCACGAGGCCCATGCCAGGAACCGCGCATGCGCGACGACTCGACGGGTGGTGATGGAGGCGTGCCCCACTTGAGCCCGGAGGAGTTCCGGAAGCTCGGTCACCGGATGGTGGACTGGATTGCCGACTATCAGGCGCGGCTGGAGTCCTTCCCCGTGCGCTCGCAGGTGGCGCCCGGTGGCGTCGCGTCGAAGCTGCCCGCGCATCCCCCCGAGGAGGGGCTCGCCGGTGAGTCCGGCTGGGAGGACATCTTCAAGGACCTGGAGGACATCATCCTGCCGGGGCTCACGCATTGGCAGTCACCGTCCTTCTTCGCGTACTTCCCCGCGAATGCCTCCGGGCCCGCCGTGCTCGGAGAGCTGCTGTCCGCGGGTCTGGGTGTGCAGGGCATGCTCTGGTCCACCAGTCCCGCGGCGACGGAGCTGGAGACGCGGGTGCTCGACTGGCTCGCGGAGCTGACGGGCCTGCCCGACGACTTCCGCTCCACCTCCGCCACCGGAGGCAGCGTCATCCAGGGAACCGCGAGCGAGGCCACGCTCGTCGCCATGGTGGCCGCGCGTGAGCGAGCCCGTCGTCACGGCGCACCGGCTGACTCCGAGTGGGTGGCCTATGCGTCCACGCAGGCGCACTCCTCCGTGCTCAAGGCGGCCATGTTGTGTGGAGTGGCGCATGGCGCCGAGGACACGACGCATGTGCGGCTCATCGAGACGGACTCGCGCCATGCGCTGCGTGTCGATGTGCTGGAGCGCGCCATCCATGAGGACCTGTCCGCCGGGCGCAAGCCCTTCTTCGTGTGCGCCACAGTGGGGAGCACGTCGTCCGGCGCGGTGGACCCCGTGCGCGCGGTGGGCGAGGTGTTGTCCCGCACGGGTGTGAGCGCGGCGGGCGGCTGGTTGCATGTCGATGCCGCATGGGCGGGCTCGGCGATGGTGTGTCCGGAGCATCGTGGGTTGCTCGACGGCGTGGAGGTCGTCGACTCGCTCGCCTTCAATCCGCACAAGTGGCTGCTCACCAACTTCGACTGCAATGCCTTCTACACGCGGGACAGGAAGGCGCTGCTCGATGCGCTCAGCGTGACGCCGGAGTACCTGCGCAACGCCGCGAGCGCGAGCGGCGCCGTCGTCGACTACCGAGATTGGCAGGTGCCACTGGGTCGCCGCTTCCGCGCGCTGAAGCTCTGGTTCGTGCTGCGTCACTATGGCGCGCGAGGACTGCGGGCCCACATCCGTGAGCACGTGCGGCTGGGCGAGTGCTTCGAGTCCTGGGTGTCCGAGGACGCGCGCTTCGAGGTGGCCGTGCCTCGCTCCTTGTCGCTGGTGTGCTTCCGCTTGAAGCCTCTTTCTGGAGAGACACCCCAGGCCACCGACGCGCGCAATCGGGAGCTGCTGGAGCGGGTGAATGCCTCGGGCCAGATGTTCCTCTCGCACACCGTGTTGCCGGCGGTGGAGGGGGCACCTGCTCGCTACGTGCTGCGGATGGCCATCGGGGCTTCGACGACGGAGGAGCGGCACGTTCGCGCCGCGTGGGAACTCCTCGCCTCCTCTGTCGGCTGACGTCCGCGGGACACAGGGCCAGGGGGGCATCGCGCCAGAGGAGGCACGTCCGCGTGTCTCTTTACACGGCGTAATGAAATGAGGGGGGAGGCGAGTCGTTCTCTCGCCAATCCGACGCTGATTGTCTCGGTACCCCTCACCCCAAGTTGGGTTCCTCTGGAGTCTCCCGTGTCACGACGTGCCCTGTTCCTGCCGCTCTGCGCGCTGCTGGCCTGCGCCCATACCCAGCCGACCTCGCCTCCACAGACTCCTGCCTCGGTGGTGATTTCTCCCGAGGCCACCGCCGCCATGACGCGGGCCTGGATGGCCCAGAACGACGGGGACGCGGCGAAGGGACATGCCGAGCTGCGACAGGTCTGGGATGCGGGACACCAGTTCGAGGAGGTGGCTCGCGGCGCCGCGGACATGGCGGCGGCTTCGGGCGACACGGTCATGGCCATGACCTGGTTGGAGCGGGCCCTCGACAAGGGACTGTCCAACCCAGGGGGCCTGCTGCACGCCGAGGCGCTGGCCCCGCTGCGCACGTTGCCGGGCTACGACGCGTTGGTGGTGCGCGCTCGGAAGAATGCGCTGGAGGCCCGGCGCACCTGGGGCGTGGGCGCTGGACTGGAGCGGAGTTCTCCCAAGGAGGCGGGACTGTCCGAGCCCGCGCTGGAGGATCTGCTGAAGGCCGCCGAGAAGTCGGGCTCCGCGGGCCTGGTGCTGCTGCGCCACGGCAAGCTGGTGGGGGAGTGGTACTTCGGTGGAGAGACGCATCGCATCGAGGCGATGTCCGCCACCAAGGGCATGGTGGCGCTGGCCATCGGCCTGCTCATCGACGAGGGGAAGATTCCGTCCGTGGACACCCCGGTCTCCGCCTTCTTCCCCGAGTGGAAGGACGGCCTCAAGGGCAAGGTGACGCTGAAGCACCTGCTCAATCACACGTCGGGGCTGGCCTCGAAACGCACCGCCTTCGACATCTACGAGTCCAAGGACTTCGTGCGCTACGCACTGGACTCGGAGGTGGTGGACGAGCCCGGCAGCAAGCACGCGTACAACAACAAGGCGACCAATCTCATCGCGGGAATCGTCGAGCGCGCGTCGGGCGAGAAGATGGATGTGTATCTCGCGCGGAAGCTCTTCACGCCGCTCGGCATCCGTGACTTCCGCTGGGACAAGGACCCGTCCGGCAACCCCGTGGGCATGGCGGGCTTGCAACTCCATCCGGTGGACTTCGCCAAGGTGGGGCAGATGTTGCTGCAAGGAGGCACGTGGCAGGGGAAGCGCATCCTGAGCGCGTCGTATATCCAGGCGCTCGGCGGTGCTCCCTCTCAGCCGCACACGCCCACGGCGGGGCTGCTCTGGTGGCTCATCTACGAGGAGGGCATGTCCGTCACGCTCGGCACCGATGCGCTGGAGCAGGCCCGCCGCAATGGCTTCCCCGAGGCGCCTCTGGCCCGACTGCGTGAAATCGCGGACCGACCCATTCCGCAGGGCGCGTTCTTCGCCACCTTCGTGGAGAAGCTGGGAGATGCCTCGCTGCTCACTGCCTTCATGGAGAAGTCCGCTCCCCACAACTTCAAGCAGCACGTGGAGGGGCCGCCGAGCGGCTTCGCGGCGATTGGCCAGGGTGGGCAGCGCGTGCTGGTGCTGCCGAAGTATGACCTCGTGGCCGTGCGCATGTCGGACTCCGACGGGCGCGTCCCCGAGGACGTCCTGGAGTTCTCCGAGTTCACCGGCAAGGTGCTCGGCCTCGTCCGGCCCGCACCCGCCGCGCCCACCGCCCGCTGAGGCGCCTGCTCTCCTGCGTCCTCGCGGCCCGGACCATGTGGCATCATGCATTCGCTCATGGTGCCGCACCGTCCCGTCTCACTCGTCCTCAGCTATCAGTACCCGGGCAAGTACGCCTTCACCGTGCTCGCGGGCGCCGTCGAGTCGGACCCGGCGCTCGCGGAGGTGAAGCTCTTCTTCCCCCGCGACAGGGAGACGCTGCTCTCCACCGTGAAGGAGCGCGCCGACGCCGGTGACACCGTGGTGGCCGCGTGGTCCTTCTACTCGGCCAGCTTCGCCGTCTCGGCGGAGGAGCTCGCGTGGGTGCGCGAGCGGCTGGAAGGGCGCTCCGTCCTCTGCATCGCGGGTGGGGTGCACGCGACGGCCGAGCCCGTTCAGACGCTTCAGGCCGGCTTCGACCTCATCGCGATTGGGGAAGGGGAGTACTCGCTGCGCGAGCTGCTCGGCCGCGTGCAGCGTGGGGAGGACCCGCGTGACACGCACGGCGTGGCCCACCTGAAGGACGGCAAGCTGGTGCAGCATGGCCGGGGCGAGGGTGTGAAGCTCGACGACTTCCCTCCCTTCGCAGCCCGCAACGCCATGTACGGCGCCATCGAGATTACTCGCGGCTGCATCTATGCGTGCCGGTTCTGCCAGACGCCCTTCATGAGCAAGGCGCGCTTCCGTCACCGCTCCGTGCCCAACATCGCGCACTGGGCCCGGGAGCTGCGCCGCTCGGGACGGCGGGACATCCGCTTCATCACGCCCACGTCCATGTCCTACGGCACTGGCGACGAGACGATGAACCTGGCCGCAGTGGAGGAGTTGCTCGCCGCCGTGCGCGAGGCCATGGCTCCCGACGGGCGCGTGTACTACGGCACCTTCCCCTCGGAGGTCCGACCCGAGCACGTCACGCCCGAGGCGCTCGCGGTCCTCAAGCGCTACGTCCACAACGACAACCTCATCATCGGCGGCCAGTCCGGCTCCGAGCGCATCCTCCAGGCCACGCGCCGGGGCCATGACGTGGAGACGGTGGTGCGCGCCACGCGGCTCGCCGTGGAGGGCGGCTTCATCCCCAACGTGGACTTCATCCTCGGCCTGCCGGGCGAGGCGCCCGAGGACGTGGAGGCCACCGTCGCCCTCATGGAGCGGCTGGCGGAGCTGGGCGCGCGCGTCCACGGGCACACCTTCATGCCGCTGCCCGGCACGCCCTATCGCGACGCCGCACCCGGGCGGGTGGATGAGGAGACGCAGCGCAAGTTGGACAAGCTCGCCTCCCAGGGGCGGCTGTATGGCCACTGGAAGCAGCAGGTGGCGCTGGCGGAGGGCATCGCCTCGCGACGCAGGCCCCGGGCGGGCTGAGTCATCCAAACCAAGTGTTCGGGGAGCAATGCATGCGAGTGACGACCTGGGCGCTTTGCCTTGGGGCTCTGCTGTGGGCGTGCGCGACACCATCGAACGTGGCGCACAGCGACTTCGCGCCGTTGCCGGCGTACGACGTGTCGGCCGAGGAGTGTGCCGCGTCGGCTGAGGACGGTGGGTGTGTCGCTCTGTCGTGCGCGAGCGGCGAATGCGGGCTGTACCGATGCGAGGACCTCGCGTCGGCGCCGGTGGCATTCCGTGGGCCGATGCCGGCGGTGCCAGTCGCGTCCTCACAGCAGCGCCTGTGGGGCGCGGCTCAACCGCTCCCGGGCCGGGGTCCCGTGCTCGTCATCCCGTGGAATCGCGCGGAGGAGCTGCCGAGCCAGGCGCGCCTCCGGAAGGCCTATGCCGAGTGGGCCACCGTGCCGAAGGAGAAGCACCACATCTTCCCCCGAGCGCTGGAGGAGTACTTCACCGAGCGTGGCATCAACATCCATGAGTTCGCCCTGGCTATCGACGTGCGGCGTCATCGGGAAATACATGACGGCAAGGACGGTGGGCCATGGAACAAGGATTGGCGCGCCTTCATCCGGATGAAGGAACAGAAGGGCCGGAGGGCGATGAAATGGGAGCTGATGGAATACGCGGGCGTAATGATTCAGCGTTACAACCTGGTCGGGATGCCCATGTCGTATTGGACGAAGCTCGATGAGCTGTTCGCCGTGCCGGTTCGAGGAGCGGGAGGAAAGTGATGCGCTTCTTCGAACTGGATGAGGCCTTGGCGAGTCGCGACCCGATGTACCCAGGGGGATATGAGGCCCGCCGGACCTGGAAGCTGCCAGGGGCCGTGTGTCCCACTTGCCATGGCGAGTGGGCCACGCTGGGCCTCGACTATCCCACGGTCGACTTGACTGCACTGCCAAGCGAGCGGGAGTACCGCAAGGCTCGGCAGACGATGTGGGAAGAGTATGCGCGGCTCCGCGATGGAGTGGTGCCGTTGCTACCGGCGGGTGCGCTGGTGGAGCCAGCGCTGGGGCTTGGGCCTCTGGTGGGAAGGGCCCGAGGCAACCTGCCGCCACTCGTGCTCCAGGAATCGTGGCGACTGCTCGTTCACGGTGACGTTCTCCAGACGCTTGAAGACGCGCGGCTTACGGGCATCACGCCGGTGGAGGCGCGCATCAGCGGGAGCAAGCGTGGCCCGCTGTACGAACTCGAAATCATGCCGACAGGTCGGCTGGCACCTGAGTGCCAGCCGCGATTCTACGGCAAGGGGCCCTGCACCACGTGTGGCCTGCAGGAGTACGAGCTGCCCGAGCGGTGGTGGTTGGACGCGACGCACCTCCCATCCCTGGATCTTTTCCGCTTTGCCGTGACGCCGTGCCGCATCATGGCGAGTGAGCGATTCGTGGAGGTCCTCGGCGAGGTGCTGACCCGCAGTGGCGTGAGCACCGTGGAGGTCGCGACGAAGCCGCCGGAGACGTCTGCCCCCTGAACGGACTTGCTGGCTCCTTCACTTCGTCGGGCCCGCGAGCGCCCAGGCGCTTAGGATGGAAACGCGATGTCCTCCGACGAGACCCCTCCCTACTGGTTGCTCATCTCCGTCCTCTTCAGCTCCCAGCCGCTGACGCCCTCGCTCGCCATGACGCTGCACCAGACGGCGTACGAACTGCACGAGCGGGGAGAGGGCGCCAGGGACGTCGCCGGAGACATGCTGAGCGGCAAGGTGCGCAACCTGCGCAAGGACGTGGCGCTCGGCGGAATCGCCGGCCCAGCCTTCGAGGCGGATATCGAAACGGAGCGCGGCTCCGGCGTGGTGCGCTTCATCCTCACGCGCCAGGGCCTGGCGATGATGCGTCAGCAGCCCGCGACGCCGCCTCGCCCGAAGTACCTCAACTGAGGTGACGGGGGCCTGCTCGCCGGGCCCCTCGCTGCGCGAAGTGTCCGGTCATCCCCACCTTCGAGTCACGGGCGGAAGCCACCCTCGAAGGAGCGACACCCATGGACCCGAAGGAATATCTCCAGAAGTCACTCGGCATTCCGCTGGACCCCGAGAAGCAGAAGGACCCGGAGGCGGACGGCGACAAGGTCCCCGCGGAGGGACGCGCCGGATTCCTCAACGACATCACGGAGCAGGACGGAGGTCAGCGCACGGACGCGGGGCCCCCGTATGACGGCTCCGGGGACCTCCAGCAGGGCCAGCGCGCCGAGTACCTCAAGCGCGCCGAGAAGAAGACGAAGAAGCGCTAGCTCTCCAGCGACACCTTCGTGCGGTTGCCCATGTGGAAGATGGAGTTGCTCAGCGTCGCGGCGGACAGCTCCGCCAGCTCCATCATCACCTTCTGCTCCTCCGCCTCCTTGGAGCCCGCCGCCGGCGTGGACGCGGCCTGCGCGCCGTTCGCGGAGCCGGCGTCCTTGGCGACGGGGGGACGGCCCACGGCCGACAGGTAGGAGTTCAGCAGCCCGCCGTGTGAGGAGCCCCCCACGGAGTTGAGGGCCGACTGCACCACCAGGCCGCCCGTGGACATCGACGGGTCACCCGGGCGGTTCGCCGCCGACATCATGTTGTTGTTGTGCTGCTGCACCAGGGAGCCGAAGCCCGCGCGCGAGGACGCGGCGCTGGCCTGCGGCGTGGGGACCTGGACCCGAGGACCGGTGAGGTTGTTGATGCGGCTCATGGTGCGCTCCTTGGCGGTCCGAGGGCGCACGAAGCGCGATTCTCGGAGGTCTGCCCACATTATCGCCCGAAGGCCCCGGAAGTTGCGTCCCGGCGCGCGGAGCCTGCCTGCCCGGCGGAAAAACGACCGAAGGCCGCGGACTTACGGGCAGGTGCCCCCAGTCCACGGCCCTCGGATGGATCAGCGGAAAAAGGCGCCGACTAGAACTGGTGGGCCTCGGTGGACTCGTGCAGGGCCAGGGTGCTGGCGGAGCCGCCGGAGATGACCTCGGCGACCTGGTCGAAGTAGCCGGTGCCGACCTCGCGCTGGTGACGCGTGGCGGTGTAGCCGTCCTTCTCCGAGCCGAACTCGCCCTGCTGGAACTCGCTGTAGGCCGCCATGCCGCGGTCCTTGTACTTGCGGGCCAGCTCGTACATCGAGTGGTTCAGCGCGTGGAAGCCGGCCAGCGTGACGAACTGGAACTTGTAGCCCATGGCGCCCAGCTCGCGCTGGAACCTGGCGATGGTGGCGTCGTCCAGGTTCTTCTTCCAGTTGAAGGACGGCGAGCAGTTGTAGGCCAGCATCTTGTTGGGGAACTTCTCGCGGACGGACTCGGCGAACTTCTTCGCCTGGGCCAGGTCCGGGGTGCTGGTCTCGCACCACACCAGGTCCGCGTAGGGCGCGTACGCGAGGCCGCGGGCGATGGCGCAGTCGATGCCGCCGTTGAGGCGGTAGAAGCCCTCGGAGGTGCGGCCATTCTTCCGGTCGATGAAGGCGTGGTCGTACTCGTCCGAGTCGCTCATCAGCAGCTTGGCGCTGTCGGCGTCCGTGCGGGCGACGAGCAGGGTGGGCACGCCCATGACGTCGGCGGCGAGGCGCGCGGCGGTGAGGGTGCGGATGAAGTGGTTGGTGGGCACCAGCACCTTGCCGCCCATGTGGCCGCACTTCTTCTCGCTGGCGAGCTGGTCCTCGAAGTGGACGCCCGCGGCGCCGGACTCAATCATGCTCTTCATCAGCTCGAAGGCGTTGAGCGGGCCACCGAAGCCGGCCTCGGCGTCGGCGATGATGGGCGCGAACCAGTAGCGGTCGTTGCGGCCCTCGGCGTGGTCAATCTGGTCCGCGCGGCGCAGGGCGTTGTTGATCTTCTTCACCACGGCGGGGACGCTGTCCACCGGGTAGAGGCTCTGGTCCGGGTACATCTGCCCGGCGGAGTTGGCGTCCGCGGCGACCTGCCAGCCGGAGAGGTAGATGGCCTTCAGGCCCGCGCGGACCATCTGCACGGCCTGGTTGCCGGTGAGCGAGCCGAGCGCGTTGATGTATTCCTCGGTGTGGAGCAGCTCCCACAGCCGCTTCGCGCCGACTTCCGCCAGCGTGTAGCTGATGGGCAGGGTGCCGCGCAGCTTCAGCACGTCCTTGTCGGTGTAGTTGCGGGTGATGCCCTCGAAGCGTCGAGCGTGGAGCTTGGCGTGGGGAGAGGCATCCGGGGTCGTCGTGGTGGCGTCGTACATCGCAGGCTCCTCGGTGCGGCAGTGAAGGGTTGAAGAAGAACGAAGGTTCAGCGAGTGGAATCCAGCGCCGCGTAGGCGGGCAGGGTGAGGAAGTCCTCGAAGGTGGAAGCGGTGGACAGGCGCTCGAAGAGCTCACGGGCGCGCGTGACGTGCTCGGCGCCGTAGCGCTGCTGGACGCCTTCGCGCTCCAGCTCGGCCATCTCTTCACCCAGCAGCGTCTGGAACAGCTCGGGCGTCACCTTGCGGCCGTCGTCGAGCGAGGCGCCGTGGTGGATCCACTGCCAGACCTGGGCACGGGAGATTTCGGCGGTGGCCGCGTCCTCCATCAGGTTGTAGAGGGGCACGCAGCCCAGGCCGCCCAGCCACGCGGCGGTGTATTGAATCCCGACGCGGAGGTTGTGGCGCAGGCCCTCTTCGGTGCGCGTGCCGGAGGGGACCTTGAGCAGGTCGGCCTCGGTGATGCGGACGTCCTCGCGCTTGTTGGAGAGCTGATTGGGGCCCTTCATGTTCGCGTCGAAGATGTCGCGAGCGAGGGAGACGAGGCCGGGGTGGGCGACCCACGTCCCGTCGTGGCCGTTCTTCACCTCGCGCAGCTTGTCGGCGCGGACCTTCTCCAGGACGGCCTCGTTGGCGGCGGCGTCACCCTTGATGGGGATGAACGCGGCCATGCCGCCCATGGCGTGGACGTCGCGGCGATGGCAGGTCTGGATGAGCAGCTGCGAGTAGGCGTTGAGGAACGCCTTGTCCATGGTGACCTGGCCGCGGTCCGGGAGGACGACGCTGGTGTCGGACTGGAGCGTCTTGATGAAGCTGAAGATGTAGTCCCAGCGGCCGCAGTTGAGGCCGGCGGAGTGCTCGCGCAACTCGTGGAGGATTTCGTCCATCTCGAAGGCGGCGGGGAGCGTCTCGATGAGGACGGTGGCCTTGATGGTGCCGCGCGGGATTCCGAGCGTGTCCTGGGCGAGCAGGAACACGTCGTTCCAGAGGCGGGCCTCCAGGTGGCTCTGCATCTTCGGCAGGTAGAAGTAGGGGCCGGTGCCGCGGGAGAGCTGCTCGCGGACGTTGTGGAAGAAGAAGAGGCCGAAGTCGAAGAGGGAGCCGGAGATGGGCTTGCCGTCGATTTCGACATGGCGCTCGGGCAGGTGCCAGCCGCGAGGACGCACGAAGAGGACGGCGGGCTTGTCGTTGAGGGCGTAGTGCTTGCCGCCATCGGCGGTGAAGGAGATGCGGCGGCGGACGGCGTCGCGGAGGTTGAGCTGGCCGCGGACGACGTTGTCCCAGGTGGGGCTGTTGGCGTCCTCGAAGTCCGCCATGAAGACGTTGGCGCCCGAGTTGAGGGCGTTGATGATCATCTTCCGGTCCACGGGGCCGGTGATTTCGACGCGGCGGTCCTGGAGGTCCGGGGGCAGGGGAGCCACCGTCCAGTGGCCGTCCCGGATGGCCTTCGTTTCGGGGAGGAAGTGGGGACGCTCGCCCTTGCGCCAGGACGCTTGGACTGTCTTGCGGCGCTCCAGGAGCGCCTCACGGCGTTCGCCGAAGGAGCGCGCGAGGCGGGCGACGAAGTCGAGGGCGGCCGGGGTGAGGACCTCGGCGTAATCGGGGTGCCACGGACCCTTCACGGCCACGCCAGCGCTGAAGGCCGGGGTCTTCGAAGAGGGGGCATCCGAGGTCATCAAAAACTCCTTGGCATGCTGCGTTGTAAATCACTTCCAACGGGTCGGAAAATGGATCTTCCGAGGGAGGAAGGGAAGTGTCGGTCAATTTGTGCCTGCTCGGCTGTAATGCTGTCAACACCCGGCGGATTAAATCTGTAAATCAACAGACGTGGCGCGGGTTTGGAGGGGAGGGGGCGACGGCCGGGCGGCAGGCAATCAGCGACGCCAGATTGCGTAGGTAGGGATGCGGGCGCCAGGCGCCAAGGGGTTGCCCGCTCCGGGGAGGCAGGACATGGAAGCGATGAAGCGGTGCTCGGGATGCGCGGAGGAGATGAGGGCGGAGGCCGCGAAGTGCCCTCGCTGTGGGACTCGGGTGGAGCGGCTTCATCGGGGCGTGGAGGGGCGGGCGCTGACGGGCGTGTGCGCGATGCTGGCTCGGGAGCTGGGCATCGACGTGGCGTGGATCCGCGTGGCGCTCGTCGTCGCCACCTTGTTCTCTGGTGGCACGCTGCCCCTGGTGTACCTGCTCCTTTGGGGCTTCACTCCTTCGTCCCCCGTGGCACGGGCTCCGCTGCAGCGCTCCATGGAGTGGCTGTCGGGACTCGGTCAGTCCTCTGACGCTCCTCGCATGGAACGCCGGGTCTGAGGCACGGGGCCACGGACATGGTGAGCACGGCTCGCGGGCCCCTCGGCTCGGCGCGGGTCCCCCCGTCAGCGGACGGGGCCCCCCACGCCGGCCGTCCCGCTCCCTTGCGTCACTTGGCCTCCGTGCACACCGTCTTGCTCATTTCGGTGAGCACCGAAACGTTCGTCCTCGGGGACCCGTAGAAGCACCTCACCGCCTCGCACTCCATCCCGGTGTGCACGGCGGCTCGAGGACTCCGGATGCCTCCCCCACTGGACCCCGT
>NZ_JABXEM010000239.1:0-18103 GCF_013372595.1 Myxococcus sp. AM011 | reverse complement strand
GGCTGGTGGGGTGTGGGGCGCAGGCCGTCACGCAGTTGCATGCGTTGTCCCGCGTGTTCATCATCCAACGGGTGCTTGCCTTTGACGTGGACCCCGTGGCGCAGCGGTCCTTTCCCAAGCGCGTGGGTTTCCTGGGGTTGGACGTGCGCGCGGTGCCGCTGGAGACGGTGGAGGCGGAGGCGGACATCCTCTGCACGGTGACGTCCGTGGGCGTGGGAGAGGGGCCGGTGCTGGAGGACGGACGGCTGCGGCCGTGGCTGCATGTCAACGCGGTGGGCTCGGACCTGCCGGGGAAGGTGGAGCTGCCGCGCTCGCTCCTGGAGCGCAGCCTGGTGTGTCCGGACTTCCTTCCCCAGGCGCTCGTGGAGGGCGAGTGCCAGCAGCTCCGGCCCGAGCAGGTGGGCCCGGGCATCATCGAAGTGGTGCAGAACCCCGAGCGCTATGGGGACTGGCGCAAGCGCTCCACGGTGTTCGACTCCACGGGCTTCTCGCTGGAGGACGAGGCGGCGACGCGCGTCCTCACGGAGCTGGCCCGGAGGCATGGCCTGGGCATGGACGTGGAGCTGGAGTGCCTCGCGGGGGATGCGATGGACCCGTATGACCTGCTCTTGCCGGGCCAGGGTGTCCAGGCCGGTGAGGAGGCGCCAGGCGACTCCCGACACAAGGTCCGCGTGGCCTGAATCGCGCTTCTCTTCCTCTCATTGCCTCTCACGCGGGAGTCCCGTGACTCGCCCGGCGGTGTCGCGGGGACTCGAGGAGCACCATGTCGCAGAGCGAGCAGTCCACCCGTCCGAAGGTGGAGCGAGCGGGGCGCCGGCCTCCGTTGGTGCACCAGCCGCACGGTGGCGTGGTGGAGCAGTCCTTCGTGCAGCAGCGGCTGTGGTTCCTCGCGCAGCTCGACTCGGAGGGGCTCGCCTACAACGCTCCCTTCGCCGCGAGGCTGAAGGGGCGGCTGGACGTGAAGGCGCTGGAGGAGGCGTTCCGCGCGGTGATGCGGCGGCACGAGTCGCTGCGCGCGACCTTTGGTGAAGTCGACGGCACGCCGGTGCAGCGCATCCACGAGGTCGTGGAGTTCGAGCTGCGCGTGGAGGACGTTGCGGACGGAGAGGTGCTGGCGCGCGTGGAGGAGGAGGCGCGAAGGCCCTTCGATTTGGAGCGAGGCCCGTTGCTGAGGGCAAAGGTGTTGAGGGTGCGGGAGGACGAGCACGTGCTGGTGTGGGTGGTGCACCACATCGTGTTCGACGGGTGGTCGGTGGGAGTGCTGGAGCGGGAGCTGAGCGAGGCGTACTCGGGGAAGGGGGGCGACGAGCGACGCGTGGAGGTCCAGTACGCGGACTTCGTGAGGTGGCAGCGGGAGTGGTTGAAGGGAGAGGTGCTGGAGAAGCAGTTGGCGTGGTGGAGGGAGGAGCTGGCGGGAGCGCCGCTGGTGTTGGAGTTTCCGACGGACCACCCGAGGCCGGCGGTGCAGACATTCTCGGGGGCGCTCACGTGGTTGCCGCCGCTCGGGACGCTGGAGGGGCCGCTTCGCGAGCTGAGCCGGAAGGAGGGGGTGACGCTGTACATGACGCTGCTGGCGGCGTTCCAGGTGTTGCTGGCGCGCTACAGCGGGCAGCGGGACATCGTCGTCGGTTCGCCCTTCGCGGGACGAGGCTCCCGGGATTTGGAGCGGATGATCGGCTTCTTCGCCAACATGCTGGCGCTGCGAGCACGCGTCGACGACGTGCCCTTCCAGGAGGTGCTCAAGCGGGTGCGGCGCTCGTGCCTGGGAGCCTTCGCTCACGAGGAGCTGCCGCTCGAACAACTGGTGGAGGCACTCCAGCCGGTGCGGGACTTGAGTCGCCCGCCGCTGTTCCAGGTGGCCTTCGTGCTCCAGGGCGAGCCCGCATCGTCGTTGGCGTTGGAGGGCGTGGACGCCTCGGACGTTCCGCTGGAGCCGGGCGTGTCGAAGTTCGACCTCACCCTGTTCGCGCGCGAGACGTCCCGAGGGTTGGTGACGTACTGGGAATACAACACGGACCTCTTCGACGAGGCGACGGTGGCGCGGCTGGCCGAGCGCTACGTGCGGTTGCTCGAAGCGGTGGTGGCGCATCCCGAGCTGCGGGTCTCCGAACTCCCCTTGTTGAGCACGGCCGAGCGGGAGCAGCTCCTCGTCGATTGGAACGACACGCGGACCGGGTACCCTCGCGAGGCGAGCATCCACGAGGTGTTCGAGGCACAGGTGGCGCGCACTCCGGATGCCGTCGCCGTGGAGTTCGAGGGCGCCCGGCTCACCTATGCGGAGCTGAACCGTCGAGCCTGTCAGCTCGCGCATCACCTGCGGCGGCATGGGGTGGCGGCTGGCGGCCGGGTGGGACTGTTCACCCGGCGCTCGCTGGAGATGGTGGTGGCGACGCTCGGCATCCTGAAGGCCGGCGGCGCGTATGTGCCGTTGGACCCGTCCTATCCACCCGAGCGACTGGCCTTCATGTGCGAGGACGCGGGGCTCCAGGTGTTGCTGGTCCAGCCGTCGCTGAGCTCGCGACTTCCCTCGGTGGCCGGGGAGGTCATCGCGCTGGAGTCGTCGTGGGCGCGGTTCGCCACCGAGTCGGAGGAGGCCCCCCGGGTGTCGGTCCCCGCCGAGGCGCTGGCGTACGTCATGTACACGTCGGGGTCGACGGGGCGACCGAAGGGCGTGTGCATTCCGCACCGGGCCGTGGTGCGGCTGGTGAAGGGCTCCCGCTTCGTGGAGCTGGGCGCGGACGAGGTCTTCCTGCAACTGGCGCCCATCTCGTTCGACGCGGCCACGCTGGAGCTGTGGGGACCGCTGCTGAACGGAGGGCGACTGGTCGTCTTCTCGGAGCACGCGCCCGCGGTGGAGGAACTGGAAGGCGTGCTGTCGCGGCATGGCATCACCACGCTGTGGCTCACCTCGGCGCTGTTCGAGCAGGTGATGGCCACCCGGCCCGATGCGCTGGCGAGTGTTCGTCAGGTCCTCACGGGAGGGGACGTGGTGTCGCCCGGAGCCGTTCGCGCGCGGCTGGCTCGGGGTGGGGCCGCCACCAATGGCTACGGCCCGACGGAGAACACCACCTTCACCACCACGCATCGACTGACGGACGTGCCGCGAGTCGGCGAGTCAGTGCCCATCGGGCGGCCCATCTCGAACACGAGCGTCTACGTGTTGGACGCGGACCTGGCGCTGGTGCCCGTCGGTGTGTGGGGCGAGCTGTACACGGGAGGCGATGGACTGGCGTGGGGATATCTCGGTCGGCCGGAGCTGACGGCGGAGCGCTTCGTGCCCCATCCCTTCAGCACGGAGCCGGGAGCGCGGCTGTACCGCACGGGAGACCGGGTGCGCTTCCGTCGCGATGGGGCGCTGGAGTTCGCCAGTCGGCTGGATGGTCAGGTGAAGCTGCGAGGCTTCCGCATCGAGCTGGGTGAGGTGGAGTCCGCGCTCGCCGCGCATCCCGAGGTGCGGGAGGTGGCGGTGCTGGCGCGTGATGATGGGCCCGGAGGTCGGTGGCTCGTCGCGTACTTCGTCCCTTCCGCGGATGCGGCGCTGACGCCTCAAGCGCTGCGGGCGCATGCACAGAGCAGACTGCCCGAGTACATGGTGCCCTCGGCGTTCGTCCCGCTGCCGGCGCTTCCGCTCACTCCGAACGGGAAGCTGGACCGGAAGGCCCTGCCGTCACCGCGAGCGGAGGACGCGCGAGGCGAGTTCGTGGCGCCGCGCACGGCGATGGAGCAGGTGGTGGCGGACGTGCTGGCGCCCCTGCTCGGCCTGACGCGGATGGGCGTGGAGGACCACTTCTTCGAACTGGGGGGCCACTCGTTGCTGGCGACCCGGGCCGTGTCGCGGTTGCGAGAAGTGGTGGGGCGCGAGCTGCCCGTGCGAGTCCTGTTCGAGTCGCCCACCGTGGCACGGCTCGCGGAGCGACTGGAGGAGAGTCACGGCGCGCAGCCGCCACCGCTGACGCATCAGCCACACGGTGGCGTGGTGGAGCAGTCCTTCGCACAGCAGCGGCTCTGGCTCACCTCGCAACTCGATGCGGGAGGGATTTCCTACAACGTCCCCTTCGCGCGACGGTTGAGTGGACGGCTGGACGCAAATGCGCTGGAGGCGGCGTTCCGAGAGGTGTTGCGAAGGCACGAGTCCCTGCGGACGACCTTCGGTGAAGTAGACGGCAGGCCGGTGCAGCGCATCCACGAGCAGGTGGGGTTCGAGCTGTGCGTGGAGGACGTGGCGGACGGAGAGGTGCTGGCGCGCGTGGAGGAGGAGGCGCGACGGCCCTTCGATTTGGAGCGAGGTCCGCTATTGAGGGGGAAGGTGCTGAGGGTGGGGGAGGATGAGCACGTGTTGGTGTGGGTGGTGCACCACATCGTGTTCGACGGGTGGTCGGTGGGAGTGCTGGAGCGGGAGCTGAGCGAGGCGTACGCGGCGAAGGTGCGCGGTGATGCGTCGGAGCGGCCCGGCCTGGAGGTTCAGTACGCGGACTACGCGAGGTGGCAGCGGGAGTGGTTGAGGGGGGAGGTACTGGAGAAGCAGTTGGCGTGGTGGAAGCAGGAGCTGGCGGGAGCACCGCTGGTGCTGGAGCTGCCGACGGACCGGGCGCGGCCCGCGGTGCGGACCTATCGTGGCGCGCTGAAGCGGGTGGCGCTTCCCGCTGGGCTGGAAGGACAGCTTCGTGAGCTGAGCCGGAAGGAAGGGGTGACGCTGTACATGACGCTGCTGGCGGGGTTCCAGGCCCTGCTGGCGCGCTACAGCGGACAGACGGACGTGGTGGTGGGCACGCCCATCTCCGGACGGAACTGGAGACAGGTGGAGGCGCTGGTCGGGTTCTTCGTGAACACGCTGGTGCTGAGGACCGCGACGGAGGGCGCGAGCTTCCAGGAGTTGCTACGGCGGGTGCGGCGCGCGTGCCTGGGCGCCTTCGCGCATCAGGACCTTCCGTTCGAGCAACTGGTAGACGCGCTCCAGCCGAGCCGGGACTTGAGTCGCTCGCCGCTGTTCCAGGTCATGTTCGTCATGCCCGGCACCCTGTCGCCGCTGGACCTGGACGGTGTTCGAGTGGAGGAACTCGACTTCGAGCCCGGGGTGTCGAAGTTCGACCTGACGTTGTTCGCGTGGGAGACGCCGCGGGGGCTGGTGACGTACTGGGAATACAACACCGACCTCTTCGACGAGGCGACGGTGTCGCGGATGGCCGGGCACTACGGTCGGCTGTTGAGCGCGGCGGTGACGTCCTCGGAGCGACAGGTCCTGGAGCTTCCGCTGCTCGGGGACGTCGAACGACAGCGCCTGCTCATCGACTGGGGCTCGCGCCAGGACTCCACCTATGTGCCGGGGCTGATGCATCGCTGGGTGGAGACGCAGGTCGCGCGAACGCCTCACGCGGAGGCGGTCTCGGATGGCACTCGTTCGCTGACCTATGGGGAGCTCGACGCGCGCGCCAACCAGCTCGCGCAGCACCTGGTGGCGCTGGGCGTCCCACCCAACGGCTCCGTGGGCTTGTGTCTGGACCGGGGGAGCCTGGAGATGCCGGTGGCGGTGCTCGCGACCCTGAAGGCGGGCGCGGCCTTCCTCCCGCTGGACCCGACCTGGCCCGTCGAGCGACTCGCGCTCATGCTGGAGGACACGTGCGCGCCCGTGGTGCTGGCGCAGTCGCACCTCGTCGCGGCGCTGCCTCCTGGCACAGGGGCTCGATTGGTGTGTCTGGAGGACGAGAGCGCCGCCATCGCCAGGCGCCCCACCGTGGCTCCCTCCGTCGACGTCTCGCCGGAGACGAACTGCTACTTCGTCTACACCTCGGGAAGCACCGGCCGGCCAAAGGGCATCGTCATGTCCCACCGCGCGGTGGGCAACATGCTCTGGTGGTTGCTGCGGCGCACGGTGAAGCCGGACGCCACCACGCTCCAGTTCGCTTCGCTCAACTTCGACGTCTCCTTCCAGGAGCTGTTCGGCACCTGGTGCCTGGGCGGGCGCGTCCTGCTCATCACCCCTGAGCTGCGCAGGGACCCCAGCGCCATGCTGCGGTACATGGTGCGGCACCGGGTGGAGCGACTGTATCTGCCCTTCGTCGCGCTCCAGGCCGTGTGTGACGCCGCCGGCGCGGAGGACGTGCTGCCGCCATTGACGGAGGTGGTGACGGCGGGAGAGCAGCTCCAGGTGACTCCGGCGCTGGTGGCCTTCTTCGAGCGGCTCCCGGGCTGCGTGCTGGAGAATCAATACGGGCCGTCGGAGGCGCACGTCGTCACCGCCTGGAGGGCTTCGGGCCCACCGTCGTCGTGGCCCGCGCTGCCTCCGGTGGGCGAGCCCATCACCAACGTGCGGCTCTACGTCCTGGACTCGAAGGGCGCGCCTTGCCCCATGGGTGTCCCGGGCGAGGTGGGTGTCGCGGGCGCCAGCCTCGCGCATGGCTACCATGGTCGACCGGACCTGACCGCGGACCGCTTCGTCCCGGACACGCTCGGCGCGGTGCCCGGTGAGCGCTACTACCGGACGGGGGACAGGGCCCGCTGGCTCGCGGATGGGAACCTGGAGTTCCTGGGCCGCCTGGATGGGCAGGTGAAGCTGCGCGGGTTCCGCATCGAGCTGGGCGAAGTGGAGGTGGTGCTGCGAGCCCTGCCTGGCGTGCGCGACGCGGTGGCCGTCGTCCGCGAGGACGTGCCGGGAGATCGACGGCTCGTGGGCTACGTCGTCTTCCAGGAGGGCCAGCGACTGGAGCCCTCGGAGTCGCGCGCGCTGCTGCAAGCGAAGCTGCCCGAGTACATGGTGCCCTCGGCCTTCGTGTCGCTGCCCACGCTGCCGCTGGCTCCCACGGGGAAGGTGGACCGCAAGGCCCTGCCCGTGCCGCGCGCGGAGGAGGCTCGCGGTGGCTACGTGGCGCCGCGCACCGCGATGGAGCGGGTGGTCGCGGAGGTCTTCGGACCGTTGCTCGGGCTGGAGCGCGTGAGTGTCGAGGCTCACTTCTTCGAGCTGGGAGGACACTCGCTGCTCGCGACGCAGGCGGTGTCGCGCTTGAAGGAGGTCATCGGTCGCGAGCTCCCGGTCCGCGTGCTCTTCGAGTCCCCCACGGTGGCCCAGCTCGCCGAGCACCTGGAGGACGTGCTGGAGGATGCCAGGGGCGCGGCACCACCGCCGCTGGTGCGAGGGCCCCCGAGCGCCGTGGCGGAGCAGTCCTTCGCGCAGCAGCGACTGTGGTTCCTCTCCCAGCTCGATGCCGAGGGCTTCTCCTACAACATGCCCTTCGCGGTGAGGCTGAAGGGTCCGCTGCACGTGAAGGCGCTGGAGGGCGCGTTCCACGAAGTGGCGCGCAGGCACGAGTCCCTGCGGACGACCTTCGGCGAAGTGGACGGCAGGCCGGTGCAGCGCATCCACGAGCAGGTGGAGTTCGAGTTGCGCATGGAGGATGTGGAGGAAGGGACGGTGCTGGCGCGAGTGGAGGAGGAGGCGCGGCGGCCCTTCGATTTGGAGCGAGGCCCGCTGTTGAGGGGGAAGGTGCTGAGAGTGGGGGAGGAGGAGCACGTGTTGGTGTGGGTGGTGCACCACATCGTGTTCGACGGGTGGTCGGTGGGGGTGTTGGAGCGGGAGCTGAGCGAGGCGTACGCGGCGAAGGTGAGCGGGAAGGCGGTCGACGAGCGACGCACGGAGGTGCGGTACGCGGACTACGCGAGGTGGCAGCGGGAGTGGTTGAAGGGGGAGGTGCTGGAGAAGCAACTGGCGTGGTGGAAGCAGCAGCTCGCCGGGGCGCCTCCTGTGTTGGAGCTGCCCACCGACAGGCCTCGGCCCGTCATGCAGTCGTTCAACGGCGGCCATCTGGCGGTGCGGCTTCCTCCGGAGCTGGCGGGCGCGCTGCGCGAGGTGAGCCGAAAGGAGGGGGTGACGCTGTACATGACGCTGCTGGCGGGGTTCCAGGCCCTGCTCGCGCGCTACAGCGGACAGACGGACGTGGTGGTGGGCACGCCCATCTCCGGACGAAACTGGAGGCAGGTGGAAGCGCTGGTGGGCTTCTTCGTGAACACGCTGGTGGTGAGGACGGAGACGGAAGGCGCGAACTTCCGGGAGCTGCTGCGGCGGGTGCGGCGTGCGTGTCTGGGCGCCTTCGCGCATCAGGACCTTCCGTTCGAGCAGTTGGTGGATGCTCTCCAGCCGAGCCGGGACTTGAGTCGCTCGCCGCTGTTCCAGGTCATGTTCGTCATGCCGGGGCCCACGGCGCCGGTGTCGCTCTCCGGCCTCGGGGTGGAGGAGGTGTCCTTCGAGCCGGGCATGGCGAAGTTCGACCTCACCCTCTTCGTGCGTGAGCTGCCCCAGTCGCTTGTGACGTACTGGGAATACAACACGGACCTCTTCGACGAGGAGACGGTGTCGCGGATGGCGGGGCACTACACGCGGCTGCTCCAGGCCGCGCTCTCCCATCTGGGACAGGACGTGGAGTCGCTGCCACTGTTGGGGGAAGCGGAGCGGCGCCGTCTGCTCGTGGAGTGGAACGCCACCGAGGCACCCCGCTCCTCGGCGCCCTGCGTGAATGTGCTCTTCGAGGCGCAGGCCGCGCGCACGCCCGACGCCATCGCCGTCCGCTTCGGAGAACAGACGCTGACGTACGGCGAGCTGAACCAGCGAGCGAACCGACTCGCGCGCTTCCTCCGCCGTGGAGGAGTGGGCCCTGATGTTCCGGTGGCGCTGTGCGTGCGCCGCTCACTCGACCTGGCCGTGGGCGTGCTGGGCGTCCTCAAGGCGGGCGGTGCCTATGTCCCGCTGGATCCCGCCTATCCGCGCGAGCGTCTGGAGTGGATGCTCCGTTCGTCGGGTGCGTCGTGGCTGCTCACGCAGTCCTCGCTCGCGGGTGTACTGCCGGAGGGCATCGCTCGCGGGCTGGCTCTCGATACGGAGGCGGCTCGCTTCGCGGAGGAGTGCTCGGCGGACCTGGAGCCGGTGGCGAGGCCGGAGTCACTCGCCTACGTCATCTACACCTCGGGCTCCACCGGCATGCCCAAGGGCGTGGCCATGCCGCACGGGCCGCTGCTCAACCTCGTGCAGTGGCAGCTCGGTGTGTCCCTTCAGCCGAAGGCCCGGACGCTCCAGTTCTCTCCGCTGAGCTTCGACGTGAGCTTCCAGGAGCTGTTCTCCACCTGGGCCGCGGGAGGCGAGCTGGTGCTCATCCCCGAGGAGCTGCGCCTGGATGCGCACGCCCTGTTGGAGTTGATGGACCGGTGTGAAGTGGAACGACTGTTCATGCCGTTCGTCGCGCTCCAGAATCTGGCGGAGGTGGCGGACCGCGAAGACTTCGCGCCGCGACGACTTCGCGAGCTGGTGACGGCGGGCGAGCAGCTTCGAGTGACACCCGCGTTGCGACGCTTCGCGCGGCGGTTGCCCGGCTGCGTCCTGCACAACCACTACGGGCCCACGGAGTCGCACGTGGTGACAGCCCACACGCTGGAAGGGGACCCCGAGTCGTGGCCAGACCTGCCCTCCATCGGCCGGCCCATCGCGAACGCCCGCGTCCATCTGCTGGACTCGCGACAGGCGCCCGTTCCGCTCGGTGTCCCGGGGGAGCTGTATCTCGGAGGTGAGGTGCTGGCGCGTGGCTACCTCCACCGTCCGGAGCTGACGATGGAGCGCTTCGTGCCGGACCCGCTCGACATCGCGCCTGGGGCGCGGCTGTACCGCACGGGCGACTTCGCGCGATATCGACCGGACGGGACGCTCGAGTTCCTGGGGCGACGCGATGCGCAGGTGAAGGTCCGTGGCTATCGCATCGAGCTGGCGGAGATCGAGGCCGTGCTCGCGCGGCACCCGGCGCTGAAGGATTGCGTGGTGGAGGCTCGCGAGGATGGCTCGGGTCTCACGCGCCTGGTGGCCTATGTCGTGGGCGGAGAGGGCGGTCCTCCGGCGGCCTCCGCGCTGCGAAGCTTCCTCAAGCAGCGACTGCCCGAATACATGGTGCCCGGACTCTTCGTGCCGCTGGACTCGCTGCCGCTCACGCCCAGCGGCAAGGTGAACCGCCGAGCGCTGCCCGAGCCGGAGGGGGAAGTGACGGTGCGCTCGGTGGCGCGTGTTCCTCCGCGCACCTCGCTGGAGCTTCAGCTCGTTCGTGCCTGGGAGGAGA
Source organism: Myxococcus sp. AM011 (assembly GCF_013372595.1). NCBI lineage: Bacteria > Pseudomonadati > Myxococcota > Myxococcia > Myxococcales > Myxococcaceae > Myxococcus > Myxococcus sp. AM011. The sequence continues at coordinate 8,018 of NZ_JABXEM010000239.1, read as the reverse complement.
CGCTGGGCCTGCATCCCGTGGGGATTCGGGAGGACTTCTTCGAACTGGGCGGCCATTCGTTGTTGGCCGTGCGGCTGCTCGGCCGGATTCGCGAGCTGACCGGACGCGCGCTCCCGGTGGCGACGTTGTTCCAGGGCGCGACGGTGGAGCGCATCGCAGGCGTGTTGCAGCAAGCGCTGGGGCCATCGTCGTCATTGGTGGAGCTGCGGAGCGGAAGGGCGAAGCGTCCGTTCTTCTGCATTCATCCCGTGGGCGGAACGGTGCTCGCCTACGCGGAGCTGGCGCACCTGCTGGGACCGGACCAGCCGTTCCATGGATTGCAGGCTCCGGGACTCGACGGCGAGGGGGTTCCCCACGACAGTGTAGAGGCGCTGGCGGCTCACCACCTGCGCGCCATACGCACCGTGCAGCCGCGAGGACCCTACCTGCTCGGAGGGTGGTCTCTGGGCGGCACGCTCGCCTACGAGATGGCTCAGCAGCTCCAGGAGCAAGGCGAGCAGGTGGACCTGCTGGTGCTCATCGACACCTATGCGCGAGCCCATCCAGGAGGTGTGATGGACCGCGAGTGGCTGGAGCCCGCGAGGTTGGGCGCGCTCTTCTTCAGGGACCTGCTGCGCGCGGCGGGCACAGACCTGCCGTGCTCCGAGGAAGACCTCTCACGGCTCTCTCCGGCTGAGGCGCTGCGGCTCCTGGAGGATGCGGGACGTCAGGCGGCGGCGCTGCCCGAGTCGGGCCTCACGGCGCTGCGTCAGGTGTTCGAGGCCAACCTTCGGGCCTCATGGCGCTATGTGCCGAGCCCCTATTCGGGCGCGTTGGTCTCCATCGAGTCGGGCGAGTCGCCCCGTCCCCACGAGTGGGAGCTGCTGGCGAGGGGCGGCGTGGAGGTCCACACGCTTGCCGGAGACCACTACGCGCTGCTGCGGCTTCCGGGCGTCCAGAAACTCGCCGCACTGTTGCGCGACGCACTGGCGCGAGCCCATGCGAAGGCCCAGCCCCGGAGCGTGTCCGCGTGAGCCCCACTCACGAGGACGGAGGATGCGCGCGCGCCTCCAGCGAGGCGAGCCGACCCGGAAGCAGCACACGCACGCTCAGTGCCAGCGCGAAGAACAACAGCGCCGCGCCCGCGGTGACGGCGCGCAGTCCCAGTCGGTCCCCGAGCGCTCCCTGCAACCACACGCCGCCGGAGTACCCCACGTTGAGGACCAGGTTGAACAGGCCGCTCACGCGCACCTGCATCTCCGCGCTCGCGCGCCCCTGGCACAACGTCCTCAGTCCTCCCACGGCGAGCAGGTACAGCGCGCCGAGCACGAAGAGGAACGTCCCCGCGATGGGCACGTTCGGAGACAGCCAGTACGCGGCGGCCACGGGCCCCAGCAGGAGCATCGTCCGCTCCAGCAGCGCTCCTCGCCCCCAACGCTCGGCCAGCGTCCCCGCCAGTACGGCGGCCGTCACCGCGCCCACGCCCTGCACCGTGGTGAGCAGCGACACCGTGGCCGCGTCGCCCTGGAGCACCCGCAACGCGAGCACCGGCACCAGCGCGATGAAGGGCGAGATGAGCACGGCCACGCCCAGCGTGCCGCCCAGCGCCGCGGCGATGCCCACGTCCTCACGCGCCGCGAGCAGCCCGCGCTTCACTCCACTCCACAGCCCCTCCCCAGGTCGCGGGTTCCCCCGACGCACCGGTCCCATCGAGGCCAGCGCCACCAGCACCGCCACGAAAGAGACCGTGTTGAACACGAACGCCCACGCCACCCCTCCTCGCGTGAGGATGAGGGCCGCGAGCGCCGGGCCGAAGATACGTCCCAGGTTGGCCTGCGCCAGGTCCAGGCTGAGGCCGCTATGAAGCTGCTCGGACGGAAGAATCACCGCCGTCATCGCGGAGAAGACCGGCAGCGTCAGCGCGCTCATGCAGCCGTGCAGGACGCAGAGGATGGCCAGCGGCGTGAGCGTGAGCCGCCCCGTGGCCGCCAGCACCGCGAGCGCTCCGGCAATCACCGCCTGCGCCAGCGTGCACACCGCCAGATAGGCCCGTCGGTCGAACCGGTCCGCCAGCGTTCCCGCGAGTGGGACGAGCACGATGGAGGGAAGGAACGCCAGCGCGGTGATGCGGCCCATCCACTCCGCGCGCCCCGTCGTCTCCGTCACGTAGATGCCCAGAGCGACGAGCTCCATCCACGTCCCCAACGTGGAGATGAGCCCGCCCCACCAGACCTTCACGTAGGCCGGGTGACTGAAGGCACGAAACGACGGATGACTCGAAAGTCGCCGGATGGACATGGGACGTCGCGACAGTGGAGCACAGAAATCGCTCTTGCCGAGGCAGCTGAGAAATGCCGCCTCGCTGCACTCGCGTGCCTCTCGTGGCTCGCCTTGACGAGGGCGGAGAAGGCTCCCAGACTGCACGCGCCTGGGACTCAGGGAGGGTGTGAAACATCGCGCCCCATGAACCCGTTGCCGTCAGCGACAGCGACGGCGGTTGAACAAGGAGCAAGGGCATGCAAGCACTGACGAAGCAGGCGGAAGAGACCGGGCAGGCTCTGTGTCCCACGTGTTCTCAGCCCATCGACGGCACGGGCCGTGTGCAGGGCGAGGTGCTCACGTGCACGGGCTGTGACGGCGAGCTGGAGGTGGTGGGCCTCAATCCACTGCGGCTCGAAGAGGCACCCGAGGTAGAGGAGGACTGGGGCGAGTAGGCCCTGGATCGACATGAGCTCGAACGAGACAGTGGAGCAGCCCGTTCTCTCGCCCGGAAGGGTCTTCGCCCAGGCGGTCGCCACGCAGGGCGCGAAGGCCTCGGTGGATTTCCCGCACACCATCACCGAGGCCTTCCCGGGCTTCAAGCGACGTCCGCGCATCGCCGTGCGCGGCCTCTTCAAGGTCGCGAAGGCGGACGGTGCCAAGGTGAAGTACTGGCACGAGACACCGCCGGAGACGGCGCCCACCGTGGCGGTGGAGGACGTGGGCCTGCGGCCCGAGGCCGCGTTCGAGTTCCACACGGACCTGGCGACGCTCAAGCCGACGACGGCCTGGATTCAAGTGCCTCCGGCGCTGCTCGATGACCCGGAGACGCTGGCGACGTTCATCGACTTCCGGCTGCTGGTGCGGCTGTGCACCGCGGAGAACCAGGCGCTCGCGCGCGGACGCGGAGGAGACCGGGTGCGCGGGCTCCTGGAGACGCCAGGGATTGCCCGCCTGCCAGCGCTCTCGGACCCTGTCTCATCGCTGCTCGCCGCGTGTGACAGGGTGGAGCAGATGGGCGGCAGCGCCGACGGCATCCTCGTCAACCCGGCGGACTACTACCGGTACTTCGTGGGACGCGGTGGACTGCTGGCGGACCTGACCGCCATGGGCGTGCGCATCGCTCGCGCGCGCATGGTGGACCCCGGGCAGGTCATCGTCGGGGACTTCACCGCGGCGGCGACCATCTTCGACAGTGGCCGCTCCTCCATCCGCTTCGCGGAGGCGCCTCCGGGCATCTTCCCGCGCGAGGGCCTGGCGGTGTGCGGCGAGATTCACACCGCGCTCGTCGTCCACCTGCCGACGCACTTCTACGTCGCCTCGCTCGTCTGACGAACGCGTCGTCCGGAGCGCGACGACACCCCACCGTCCGGAGTCACTTCCTTCCGGACGGCGGGTGAGGACGTGCCCGGCTCAGGGCTTCTCCGCGTAGACCACCGCGTACTCGTCGCAGTTGAACAGCGTGAGCCACTGGAGCTGCTCGAACTCCATCTGCCGCGCGCGCTGGACGTCCTCTCGCACCTTGGCGACGGTGACGCTGCCGGGCTGCTTCTCGGCGGCCGTCATGCCCCTGAGCGCGGCCAGCGCGGTGTTGACCGCGGGGTAGACATCCGAGGCGATGGAGTCCAGCCGGACCTGCTGGAAGCCCACCTGGCGCAGCTCGGTGAGATAGCGCTGGGTCGTCCAGACGTTGGCCTCGGGAAAGGCAATCCGGCCCCGCCAGTAGCGGTGACGCAGGCGGCGCCGCAGCCCCGTGCCCGTCTCGCGGTCCGTCTTCTGGCACATGTCCGCCATGACCAGGCGCCCGCCCGGGCGCAGCACCCGGAACGCCTCGCGCAGGAAGTCGCCGCGCGTCCGGAAGTGCATCGCGGACTCCAGGGCGAAGACGACGTCGAATTCACCCGTGCCGAAGGGAAGCCGCGTCGCCGAGCCCAGCTCCAGCTTCACCACGCCGTCCAGCCCCGTGAGCCGCACGCGCTCCCGTCCGATGTGGACCTGCTTGGGCGTGACGTTGACGCCGACGATGCGCGCGGGGCGATACGCCTCCGCCCAGAGGATGTCCTGGTCCGCATACCCGAAGCCGCAGTCCAGCACCGCGTCGCGCTCGCCCAGCCGCGCCGTCCGCGCCAGCAGGTGCGCCATCTGCGCCTGGGCCGCCATGAACAGCTCACCCACCCGCTCGCAGTTCGTCTCGTCCACCCGCTCCACGTCCCGCCAGTAGCCCAGGTTGATCCAGAAGGGCTCTCGTCCAGTGCTGACGCGAATCTCTTGCGGTGTTGGAAGCCCAGTCACCCAGGCGCCCGTCTCGTTCGTATAGAAACGCTCAGGGTCCGCCAGCACCGCGCTCTTGAGCTGCCTTGCGACCTGCATGACGTTGAACATCGCGAGCCTCCCCAACAGCGATGTTGGCATTATGGCGCGGAATGCAGGAATTGAGGAGCTGTCAGGGCACATAAATGTCAATGGCAAGCGTGGGGACAGGTCTGGCAAGGTGGGAGGAATTGGCGGTCCGCGCGCTCACGTGGGGCCCAGCGGGTCTCCGGACGGGCCGCTCCGGGCGCGCAGGCCGGGGCCCAGCTCGAAGATGAGGCCGAACTGGACCAGGCTCACCGGCTCCAGGAAGAGGATGTTGAGGTAGTCCTGTCCGTGCACGTACCGGACGAACGCGCCGAAGCCCGCGCCCCAGCGGGGGAGGGCGGCGGCCTCCACGTTGAACGTCCACCGTTGCGAAGGTGTCTCTCCGAAGGGGCCGTTGACGTTGCCCTCCACACGGAAGCGGTGTTCGAACCACTGCCGCTCCACCAGGAGGCCAAAACCGACATGTCCGTCGCCATAGACTTCTCTCATCTCCGGGGTGATGCCGCCGAAGGCGAGTGAGGAGTTGCGCTCGATGAAGGCTCCCACGCCGAAGCTCCATGCGGAGCGGCGGGCCAGGTCGATGTTCTCGACGAGCCGGAACTGGGCCTCCAGCCGGATGAAGTTGGTGGAGAAGTCGCCGCTCGTCTCATTGAGTGGCAATGCGCCTTCGACGGACGCGCAGCCGCCCTCCGCCTCGCTGCTCTGGTTGGCGTAGAAGCACCCCGCCTGCCCATTGGAGTAGTGCCCCACGGAGAGGTTGATGAGCGACAGGGCCAGACGCTTGGGTTTGCCCTGGTCATCCAGCCACGGCTTCCACAGGTGCGCCGCCTGGAGCGTCAGCTTGGGCATGAAGGACGGTGGAATGACGGGGCTGGACTCCTGCGCCAGCATGCGCAGCCGGATGTTCGGCGTCACCACCGCGCTCAGGATGTACTCACCCAGCGTGGGCGTGGCGTGGCCGATGTGGAGTTGAGGCAGGAAGAGATTGGGCGCGACCTGGGCCTCGAACACCAGGTGCGAGGGCTCCGGGTCTCCCACCCGTCGAATCCGATTGGGCGAGAAGAAGACGTAGGAGCGGTCCAGCCCGACGTTGAACGGCGCGTCCAACTCGAAGCGCGAGCTGGCCTCCACTCCGGGCGAAAGGCCCAGGAGGACGAGCAACCAGACCCAGGGCCGCCACGAACGGACGCGTCCAGGGGATGGAAGCTTTGCCGCGTCGGCGCTCCAGGCGGACGGCGTTTCCAGAGGGGGGAGGACAGGGGGCGAGGAGCGAGCGTCGAGGTGCACGGAGGTCTTCCCCGGTGAAGGGGCGTTGTGACCTCATTGATACGACGGTCTTCGGATATTCCGCAACGCGGAATATCTTGCTGGCGGATGATGGCCACCCCTACCGGGCGTGTGAGGTGCCGTCCTGCCCGCGCGCCTTCTGAGCTGGCTCGCGGTGCCACACGGGCGCGGGACTTGTCGCCCGTGAAGGGAATGGCTGGGATTGAATCGGAACCGGAGGTGTGAGTCTTTGTTTGCCCGCTGATCCCCGCCGTCGCTGGTGCGGGCCTCGCGTTCCACCTGCTGGACCGAGTGGTGGTCGGGCGATATCTCGACGATTGGCGTCGCTGCGGCGTGCTCTGAAAACACGTGTATTCACGCACCATTAGGTCGCCCAAACCCTCCAAAACCCGGATTCGATGACGCGCTGCGTATTGTGCGCCTTCACCCTGGGGCCTGATTATCGCGCTGTTGTCAGAGTGCCAATAAGCAATGGAGGGCTGCGCGCATGCGACTGCACCGAAGTCGTCAGTGGGCTTTTTCGAGTTCCTTGCTGTTGGCCCTGGTCGTCACCCGGGCGGAGGCCGCGGACCCGCCGTTGTTGGATGTGACGGCGAACCGCTCTCCGTTCGGGTCGGCGTGTCAGGGCCAGCCGGATTCCACGCTGTTGCCGGTGGACCCCAGAACCCTCGTCGTCCCGGGCGTCAACAAGCCGGGCGCCGCGGTGCAGTTCAACGCGTACTGGGTGGACCTGCACAACCCGCCGCCGCCGTTCGTGACGACGCTGGCACCCAACCCGAAGAACTGTGGCGAGTTCCGGGCGAGCGTCGCCCGTGGAAAGAAGAACATCGAGACCCGGGCGTACTTCCAGCCCTTCTCGACGGCGACCGCGTACTACACCATGTACACGCTGTGGGGCTATCTGTTCCGCCCCTCCGACTTCGACGAGCAGGTCATCAAGCGCTACGGAATGTCGAAGGCCCCGTTCCGCAATCCCTATCCGATGCCCTGGGAGAACCCCAACCTCACCAACGGCGGCAGCGGCCAGCTCCCGCTCGGCCTGGTGCAGGAGCGCGACTCCAACGGCCGCTGGACGGGCGCCATCGGCTCCACCTGCTCGGGCTGTCATGACTCGCGCCTGGGCACGGAGTCGGAGTCGGGCTTCGTGTGGGGCCGCTCCAACGACGCGCTGGACGCCGGCCTCATCCAGTCCGACATGTTCCGCTCCACCGTGGTGGGCAATGTCTTCCAGATTGCCCCCGTGCCCTGGAGCGTGGGCCGCGGCATGAGCGACGCCATTGGCATTGTCGACCTGCTGCCCGCGCTCTTCGACATGGACTCGCTGGCCCTGGTGCCCAGCCTGCTTGAGTATTTCCCCACCCACGCCGGTGGCATGTCCCGCGCTCCCAACTGGTGGTACCGCGCGTTCAAGACGCGCCAGTTCTGGGACGGCGCGCTGACGTCCGACAACGTCCGCTCGGAGATGGCGTTCGCCGTCGCCAACCTGGGGCGCAACGCGGCCGAGCGCCGCGCGCTGACCGCCGAGTTCGAGGACAACGACAACTTCTTCGTCTCGATGTCGCCTCCCGCCTACCCCAAGGCCATCAACACCGCGCTGGCCGAGCAGGGCGCGGTCCTCTTCCACGAGCGTGACTTGTGGGCCAATGGCGCCAACGCCACCATTCCGAAGACCCCGGGCAACGGCTCCTGCGCGAGCTGCCACGGCGTCTACTCGCCGCGCTACGCGGCCAACCCCGCGTACCTGCCCGACCCCCGTCTCAAGGGCATCTCCGGCGTCATCACCCCCATTGAAACCATCCGCACGGACCCGGCCCGCAAGGACTTGATGGCGGACGAGCGCAAGCGCCGCGCGTGGAACACGTCCTTCCTCGCCTACAACGACGAGCACCCCAACCACGGCCCCTTCTACGACGACCCCATCTCCAGCGCGCTGCGCCGCGTGCCGCGCGCCGCGTATGACACCGGCATGGGGCCCGTGTACTCACCGGAAGGGCCCAACGCGTGGATCCCTCAGTGGTCACCCAAAACCGGCCAATGAAGGTCCCCTGAAAACCGGCCAAAGGGGAGGGCCGAGACGTTGACGCGCGGGTAGGACGTGGAGTCCGCCCGGGGAATGGGCAACGTCTTGAGCGACG
>NZ_JABXEM010000238.1:0-18162 GCF_013372595.1 Myxococcus sp. AM011 | reverse complement strand
GCCACCCACAACCTCCTCAAGCTCTTCCGCGCGACGGCTGGGCAGTAACCATCCGCCGCAATCGAGCGGCGGGCCTCCTGCCTCGTCCGCTCTCGCCCCTCAATCCGTTACCGCCACAGACTCCTAGTGCCTCCACCAGTTGTGCGAGAATTGGGTCCGAACCTGCTGCTTCGTACGCGTCTGCTTCGATTTCTGCGCAAGCTTCTTTGGAGAGATAAAAATCCTCGGGAGTCAATGGCTGACCAAAGGTTTGCACTGCCCCATCCTCCGCTGCCTTGACGAGGTCATCAGTTGCCCTAAGGTGGGCGTCAGCGCTAGTTGCTTCGTTAGAGACTAGGCTGCGTATGACCCCGCATAGATGCCCTTCGAGAGAGACTTGCTCTGGATTCCAAGGACGCCTCCCTTCGAGGAGTCGCGTAATTGATTCTTGAACAAGCTCGGCGGCTAGTTCGCGGGCTCTTCCTGTGACGCCTCCGCCACACCACCGCGAACAGAGCTTGATGGCGTAGGCCATCGCTATTCTCTCGGCTCCAGGTAGTTGCTTCTCAAACTGCTCGGCTGTCGCCGGTGCCATTGCGCCCCCCACCCTCGCAATCAAGAGGTGATGCTGACTTGCGCTTTTTTTTCAGCGCCTTGCGGAAAGTAGGCGGTTGGTCAGCACCTACCCAGCGAGGCGGCGAGCATCTCGCTCGTGCTGCTACTCGTTGGAGCCTACGACATGACGTACTTCCAGAACCAGATGACGGTGCGGTTGAAGCATACACAGGGATACAACTTGATGTGGAACAGCAACACCGGCGAGGTCCACTCGACGGGTATGGCATGTGCGGGGAGCCACAACCTCGACGCGATGGTCGTCGAACACATGCACTTCTTCAAGGGATACTACTTGTGGGACCAGGTGCGCTGGCAGTTGCACATCTCGCTGTGGGATCCCCTGACGACCCCGGTCGAGGCGAAGGCTGGGATTCGGTACAGCAACTGCGGTCACTGCAAGCCCGAGCGCATGGCCGGGAGGGCAGCGTGAAGTTCTTGCACTACGAGGTGGATACCTCTGATGGCGATGAGGTTGTCGTAGCGCTGAGTGGCAATGCTGCCAATGTAAGGCTGATGGATACCCTCAACTTCAGCTCTTTTCGAAGGGGAAGACGCCATTCCTATCTGGGTGGCCATTTCACTCGCTCACCTGCTGTTCTGCGTCCTCCACACGGTGGGCACTGGCATGTCGTGGTTGATCTTGGCGGGTACCGGGGCAGTGTTCATGCGACGGTTCGTGTCATGCGAAGTGGCAGTTCGCTCCACGACCTTGATTGAGCCTCGTACCGATCCTGCTTCAGACGTGTGAGGCGAGACGCACGGTTCTTGCTGAAGGGGTGGCCCGGGTGAAGGCGGGTCGAGCCTCCGAGGAGTCTTTCTCGGGGGCCGATCCGCCTTGTGTTTAGCGTGGCTCAGTCGATGTTGAAGTAAACGTCGTCGATTTCGCCGTGGTACTGATCGTTGTTGTTGCCGACGCTCTTGGCGCCGACGTTGACGGGCTGACCCACGGGGTTAATGTCGTAGGCGGATGGGAGCAGCGCGCTGCCTCGCGCGATGTTGTCCACGAGGATGGTGAGCGCGGTACTGGTGCGCTGACAGGCGACCTTGTGCCAGGTGCCATCGGCGACGCCCACGGACGACTTGACGATGATGACGTCTGCTCCGCCGGTGGTGCGGACGACGCAGCTGGGCTTGCCGAGCACGGCGTCATCGAGCTGAAGCTTCCACTGGGCGGTGCTCGCGAGGCCCTTCTGCACGAGATTGGAGCCGTGCGTGGAGGAGAGGTCCGCGAGGGTGAGGCGCACCCGGGCGCCGAAGGTGAAGAGCGCGGTGCCGGGATTGAGGCTGGCGTGGTCGAGGGTGGTGACGTTCGCGAGGGGGCCGCCGGTTCCGTCGCACACGGCGGGGAACTTGATGCCCAGGCCGTCGAAGCCCGTCACGGGGACGACGGTGGCACCGTTGGCCGTCTGCACGGTGCCGGTGCGTCCCTTGCCGCTGTCGTCTACCACGGTGGTGACGGGGTTGGCCACGGCGTCGAACTTGTAGCGCAGCTTCTGGCTCACGGCGCTGGCCGCCACGGGGGCCAGCACAATCAGCGCGAGCGCGGTCCGCTTCGCCATCTGTCGAGGCTGTGTCGTCAAGGTCATGAAGTCTTCTCGTTGTCGTGTTGGGGTGTGGGTACGGCGAGGCGAAGATAGCCCCTCGTTCCAGTACACTCGACAGGGTGCCCCTTGAGCCGTGACCCCGAGGTCGGCGACAGCGAATGAAGTACTTCCGAGTCGAGCAGGACCTGTCGTCGCGCTATTCGGGCGAGCTGAATGCCACGCATCGGTGGGGACTCCCGGGTGTGGAGCCGTGCCCGCTGTGTGGTCTGGGTGGCGCCACGCTGGGCCTCGAATATCCGTCCGTCGACCTGTCGAGCCTCCAGCACGAGGAACTGGAGCGGTTGTCCGACCCGTCTCCTGTCCCCTTGGATGAACTCGAGCGGTTGCGCGAGCTGGTGCGACCGCTGGCTCCCGTGAATGCGGTGCTCGATGCCGGAACAGAGTTCGGCCCGCTGACAGGGACAGGCTCGGGCAGCTTCGGCTCGTTCTTCATGCCCGCGAGCTGGTCCCTGTGCATTCGAGAGGAGGCGCTCGTTCGGCTCCGAGAAGCAAGTGCTCGGGGGCTCCAGGGGAGCGCCGTCTCCGTGCGCTTCAGGACGAAGAGCCCACCCATGTTGCTGAACCTGCAACTGGACGTGCAGGGCCGGTTTCATCCCGATGCTTTGACCTGGACGCGAAAGCCGCCGTGCCCCCGGTGCGGCATCAGTGATGCGGAGGGACCTCTTCCGGAGCCCATCGTCCTCGAAGCGGCGACGCTTCCCGAGGGTGTTGACCTGTTCCGGTTGGCGGATGCTCCCGGCATCATCATCGCCACGGAGCAGCTCGTGGACGCGGCGACACGGCTGTCGCTGGACGGAGCCGTGTTTCGGGCCGTGGCGGCGCGTTAGCCGCCGTTTGTGCCACGCGCTACCGCGTCTCGGGCGGCAACAGCGTCCAGTCGAAGACGAAGCGGTGGGCGCCTCCGGGCACGCTGTCCAGCCAGCCCGTGATTCGCTCACTGCGCGAGAGCAGCGGGCCCAACTCCGAGCTGACCGCGAAGAGCGCGGCGAGGTTCTCGTCCGCCATCACGTCCGCCAGCGACACCTGCGAGAGCCCCCGCGCGAGCAGCCTCGGGTCCAGCGAGAAGTCCGCCGCGCGCTCCAGCTTCGCCGTCGTCTCCGGCAGCGCCGCCATCGTCGCCTGCGTCACCGTCTCGTCGTTGCCCACCACCAGGTGCTTGCCCTTCTGCCGCACGAGCACGCTTCCACCCTTCACCGTGAGCGCCCAGCCGTCCTCCAGCGCCTTCGCCCCGGGAAGTGTGCCCAGCGGCGCCAGTGCCTGCTTCACCGCCGCTGCGTCCTTCACCTCCGCCGCCAGCGCCTGCTTCACCGCGAAGAAGCGCGCCTCTTGCGTCCGCAGCGAGCCACGCACCTGCACGTTGCTCATGTTCACCAACATGTTCCCCGTAAGCTGCTTCGCCACGGCGTCCGCCGAGGCCTGCATCTGCTCCTTGGGACACGTCGCGCAGGCGGCCTGGATGGTCGCACGCAGCGAGCCCACGGCCTGCTCCAGGCCCGCTGGCGCCACCGCCACGCGCGAGAACAGCAACCCTTCCGGCTTCATCGCGCCATAGGGACTGTTGCTCTTCGCCTGGAAGGGTGGCAGCGGCAGCTTCATCGCAGTGCCATCCACCTTCAGCCCGTTCGCCGCGCCATCCAGCCCCAGCACCGTCTCGCCCGTGGCGAGGAAGGCCACTCCCGTCACCTTGCTCAGTCGCGCGTCCGGCGCGGGTGCCTTGCCCACCAGCCTCACGGACTCCTTCAGCAGCGCGGCGGCACCTGCATCCGTCGCTCCGTAGGCACAGACCTCCTGCCCCTTGAGCGCGTAGCCCATCGCCCCGCCCGCGTCGCGCGTCGTGCTCACCGTCGTCACGCCCTTCGACGTGGCCGGCTTCGCCTCCGCGCCTCCCGCCTCCGCCATGGCCTCTGCCGCCTTCTGCTGGAACACCTTCGCGTCCGACACGCGCATGCAGGACACACGGCCGTCCACGCGCAGCGACACCGTGGCCGGACCCGTCACATCCAGCCCCACCGCCGTGAGCGTCTCCGGCCGCGTCGGGTCGATGGTGAGGAACGGGTGCAGCTCCGCGCGCCATGCCGAGGGACGCAGCAGCGCGGAATACGTGCCCGCGCGCTCCAGGAAGGCAGAGAGCCCCGTCAACGCATCCAGCTTGGGAATGTGGACGACCGTCTGGGCCGACGCGGCGGTGCGAGGAGCAGGAGCAGCCGCCAGCGCGGCGGCGAGGACGAGCGAGGAGAACATGCCCCCGTGAGAGCAGCGCTCCTCCACCTCTGTCAAGACACTCGCGTGCTCACGCGGGCCAGAACGGGGCAGGTCCCTTGGCGAACGGCCAGTGGTGGACGATGGCGCTCCATGTGAGGCCTCGCGCGACTCGCTTGCTTGCCTGTCGTGAGGTTGCGGAGCACATCGCTATCGTCCGCCCGAGAGTGCTGCCCCGGCGGAGCAGAAGCGCGGAACCCGTCCGCACCTCTGCTCCACCGGTCTCCCTCCCGTCCTCTTCATCGTGCGAAGGCGGGAATGTCTCAGCGTGTTTCGCTACAGCCGGCCGATGTTGGCCCACTCAATCATCCGCTCCGCCAGGTCCTCGGCGTTGCGGCGCAGATGCGCGAGCTGGAGCATCTGGTCATCCGACTCCGCCAGCGTCATGCGCCGCACCAGCAGGTCCGCGAAGCGCACCACCTGCGCGATGCTGATGCAGTCGGCGTCCTCGCCCACTCCCGCGAAGCGCGCGACCTCCGCGTCCACGTCCAGGTGCTCATCCTGCAGCGCCTTCACCAGCGCCGAGCGCGATACCGGCGTCTCGAACTCCTCCGGATTGCGCAGCTGACGACGCCACGGCTGCGATTCCCACCGGACACGCACGGGGTCTCGGAAGACCCTGTTTCGCATCGGCTGAGTGCCCATCATCCCCTGCATGCCGGACCTGGCCGGCGACCAGAAGCTGAGTTCCATCAGTGCCCCCTCTCCACCACGGGGTCTGTCCACGAGCGTGACCGACTTCATCGTCTCCAGCCGTCCCTTCCCGTCCTGCCCACCCACAGCATCCCTATTACGAACGAGCGGCCGAACCTTGATTGGAGCCACGGCGCCAAAGCGTTGCGTTCACACGCCACGCGTGCGTTGACACAGGGCGGTGGGCCCGGGACAGTCCGCGCGCCATGCCGACCTATCCCTCCTCCCCCCGTGAGGCCTTCCACCTGCTGCGCGCACTGTCGGAGGACCTGGCCCACCCTGAGCGGCGCGCCCGGGCCCGGGTGGAGCTGCGCGAACTGGCGGAGCTGTCCCGGGAGCAGCCCGAGTCCGCCCCCCTGCGGCTGGTGACGGTGACGGTGGCGGCGGGAGCATCCCAGGAGCGCCTGGAGCTGTTCCTCCTGCCCTCCATCTTCGCGCCCGAGTCCTGGGCCTACACCTTCCTGGAGGGACTGCTCAGCGTTCCCCTGGACGAGTACGCCGGCAAGCGACTGGTGGAGGTGGGCGCGGGCTCGGGATGGATTTGCCTCGCGCTGGCCAAGTTCACGAAGCTGGCCCACATCCACGGCGCGGACCTCAACCCGCACTCGCCCGTCGTCGCGCGCTGCAACGCGTGGCTCAACGGTGACGAGTCGCTCGTGTCCCGCCTCTCCTTCGCGGAGAGCGACCTGCTTCGTGGCGTGCCCGCGGAGCCCTCCTGGGACTTCGTGGTGGGCTGCATCCCCCAGGTGCTGCGCACGGAGGAGCTGCCCGGCGAGCTGTCGCAAGCGGATGAACAGGCGCTGTATGACCTCTCCAACTACTGCACGTTGCAGAACGTGTACGAGGACCACTTCGGTCTGGGGCTCATCGCGCGGTTGCTCGACGAGGCGCCGGAGCGACTGGCACCCACGGGCAAGCTGCTGCTCAACCTCGCGGGCCGTCCGGGTCGCCCCATCATCGAGCGCATGTTCACCCGGCGCGGCTTCACCACGCGGGTGCGCGTGGCCCGGCGCGTGAGGCAGGCGGCGGACACGGACATCCGTCCGCTGGTGGCGCTGGAGCAGCGCACCGGACGCGAGTTCGAGTTCTTCATGGAGGCTCGCAGCCCGGAGCCGCTGCGCGCGGCGACAGCGCTGGGCTGGCTCCAGTCCGGGCACGCGGTGTGGCACGAAGTCGCGGTCTGGGAGGCGCATCTGTCGCGCCCGCGCGAGACGCTGGCCCTGCGTCAGTCCCTGCGCGAGCTGGGCATCCCCACGCTCCAGGAGGAGTTGGACCTGGGCGCCGCGTCGCCCGAGCAGCTCGGCTTTGTCTCCGCGCTGTCGCAGCGGCTGGCGAAGGGCCCGCTGTTGCCGTACGCGCACGAGGCCGGAGACGTGTCCTTCCGGGGCCAGGTGGTGCGCTATCTGGATCGCTACTTCGGCCTGAGGCTCGCGGAGCAGGAGCTGTTCGTCGCGCCCGAGCGGGAGCAGGCGGTGTACTCGCTGCTGCTCGCCACGTGCGACGTGGGCGACGAGGTGCTGGTGTCGCGCAACCTGCATCCGCTCTATGCGCGGGCGCTGGAGAAGGCGGGCGTGCGCGCCACGGTGACGCACACGACGCTGGAGGAGATTCGCCGGCTGTTGTCCGCGTTCGACGTGAAGATGGTGCTGCTCACGGTGGAGAAGGGCGAGCGCACCAACCTCTCCGTGCTGCGCGACATCATCGCGGAGGCGGCCAGGCGCGGCATCTGGGTGGTGCTGGACGAGAGCGCCTTCTTCAACATCACCGGCGAGGTGGAGCCGCTCACGCTGTTCGAGTTCCTGGCCCGTGAGCCGTACTCACCCAACCTCGTCGTGCTCTACGGCCTGGTGAAGAACGCGGTGTGGCCCGATTTGGAGCTGACGCTCCTGCTCCCCGTGCCGGAGCCGCTGCGCGCGGACCTGGAGGTGGCGGCGGAGGTGACGTACTCGCGCATCAGCACGCTGGCGCAGTGGTTCTACGAGCGCACGTTCGCGGACCTGCTGTCGTTCCGCATCTCCTTCGCGGAGCCGGAGCCGCCCGGGCCGCGCCGCGTGCCGGTGGTGCCGCTGCCGCGCTCCTCCCGCATCAACACGCTGGCGAACTTCCCCGCCTTCGCGCCCAAGGTGTTCCGCGAGGACGACGCGGAGCTGGTGCGGCTGGACTACGGAGAGAATGAAGGCCCGCTGCCGCAGCCGCTGGTGGAGGGCCTCGTCGCCGCCGCCGCCGCGCCGCTCGACACCGGGGCGCAGACGGGCCTGTCCGAGGCCGTGGCGGCCTTCCTCCTGGAGACGCGCGCCGCGCGGTACGCGCCCGAGGAGCTGGTCATGGCGCCGGGTGTCTGGCCGCTCATCCACCTCTTCGGGGTGGCCCTGCGCAAGCGCCTGGGCAGAGAGCCTCGAGTCTTCGTGGTGACGCCCTGCTACGGCGTGCTGCCGCCCACGTTCGTCTCGGCCGGGTGCCAGGTGGAGCAGGGGACGCTGACGGAGCTGCTCTCGCGCCGAGGCCAGGGCGCCAGTGGCCCCGACGCCGTCGTCATCTCCCAGCCCGCCAACCCCACCGGCGTCTACGTGGCTCGCGAGGAGCTGGTGGCGCTGGCCAACTACGTGGTGGAGCAGCGCTGCCTGCTCGTGTCCGATGAAATCTTCGGGCTGGTCAACCTCACCAGCCCCACGGCGGAGACGGTGCACAGCCCGGTGACGCTGGAGGGCGCGGTGCCGGGCGTGGGCGCGCGCACCGTGGTGCTGGGAGGGCTGTCCAAGGAGTTCGCCGCCGGTGGGTTGCGCGTGGGGTGGCTTGCGACGCGAGACAGGGCGCTGGCCTCGGCGGTGCGCGACGGCGGCCCGGGCGTGTTGCACCTCATCACCGCGCGCGCGGCGGCGTACCTGTACGCGGCCTATGCGCGCAGCCCGGACGGACAGCTCCTCTATGGCGCGCGGCACCGCTCGCTGCGCGGCTTCCTGACGAAGATGCGGCGCGAGCTGGCGGAGAAGCGCGAGCTCTTGGCGCAGGCGCTGCCCGGGGATGCGCGCGCGGAGGGAGGCGATGCGGGAGGCCTCTTCCTGGCCCCGCGCATGACTGCGTGGCTGGGACGCGAAATCGACGGCGAGACGCTCACGCCGGAGAACCTGCCGCGCGTCGTCTACGCGCACACGCACGTGGTGCTCAACGGCGGGCCCTGGTGCTCGGACCCCGAGCGCGTGCGCGCCGTGTTCTCCATTCCCAGGGAGAAGCTGGTGAAGGCGTGTGAGCGCTTGAAGGCGTTCGGCGCGAAGCTCGTCGCTGGCTCCTGAGTCGCCCGACGCGGACCCTCTGTTCTTTGGTGAACCGGAGGGCCGTTCATGCGGGGACAGAGACCCAGCCCCCTCGCTGGATGGGCTGCGGCCTGTCTTTCCGGCATGGTAGGGAATCCTGGTTTCAGGGCGTTGCTCGGAAACAAGGGCTTCGACTTCACGTCTTCGGGGGGTGTCATGCCCAATCTGCTCGACCTGCCGCGGCAGGCATTGATGGACCTGCGTTCTCGCTTGAGCCACCTGCCGTTGATGTCCCAGTTGCCGCTGCGCAACATGGTGCCGGACAGCCTGTCGTTGTCGAGCCCCGCGCCGCAGGACTCGGCGCTGGCGGACCCGGCACGGGTGCTGGCGTGGCAGAAGGCGTGCGAGCGCTATGTGAAGCCCGGGCAGGTGGTGATGGACGTGTGCACGGGCACGGGGCTGCGCACCTTCCTGGCGGCGAGCCGACATCCCCGGCGGCTGTACGCGGTGGATGGCTCGCGGCAGTTGGACACCGCGCAGTGGGTGGCGCGGCGCAACGGGTTGGAGAACATCGACTTCGTGCGCTCGCACCCGTGGAACTTCCAGGCCCCGGAGAAGGTGGACGTGCTGCTGCACGACTTGCTGGGCGAGGCCCTCTTCGACGCGGGGCTGGTGCCGAGGATGTTGGATTTGCGCTCCCGGGTGCTGCGGCCTGGCGGGCGCATCCTCCCCAACCGCTTCGAGGTCTTCGTGGAGCCGGTGCAGCTTCGCGACGAGGCGTGCATCCCCTTCATCTGGAGTCAGCGCTTCCCCAGCGTGGACTACAGCTGCTTGCAGACGCTGCGCGAAGCCATGAATCCGTCGTACTTCACGCGCGTCGTGCGCTCGTACGAGGTGGACCACCTGCTGTGCGACCCGGAGCCCGCCTTCGCCTTCGACTTGGAGACGATGGCGACGGATGGGCTGCCGCACCGCGTGCGCTTCGAGCGGCCGGTGGTGGAGGAGGGGCGCGTGGACGGCTTCTGCCTCTTCTACAAGGTGGCCTTCGACGCGGAGCTGTCCTTCACGGTGTCGCCGTTGCGCGGGCAGAACCACGCGGGCATGACGCTCCTGCGCGTGGACTCGCGCGAGTTCGCTCGCTACGAGACACTCAGCTTCGAGCTGGAGCTGGCGGACCCCGCGGATGTGGGCACCTGGCGCTGGCACTTCTGCTGAGGGCCCAGGCAGGCAGTGCTCGGGGGTGGACATCCCACGCGACGCCAGGGCTTCGCCCCGGAGGAGCCGTGGCTAGTTTGCCCCACGGCATGCGCTCCTCTCGTGGGTCCTTCTTCCTGGCGGTCCTGTTGGGCTTCTCCTTCTCCGCGCTGGCACAGGAGGCTTCCGGGCCTCCTCGCACCGTGGCGGGTGTCTGCGGCAGCGCCAACTGGGTGTGCGTGGCCGAGTGCATCGAGCCCGAGTGCGTGGACCGGTGTCTGCGCCAGGGCTGCGAGCAGTCGTTGGACAGGCTCAAGGCCTGCACCTTGAAGGCGGGCTGCGCGCCGGACGACACCCAGTGCCCCGCGCGCACGTGCGGCCCCACGTGTCAGAAAGCCTTCGAGCCCGCGCCGCCCAGTCCGGAGAAGGAGATGAAGGACCCGTGTCAGGGCCAGGCCTCCTCGACGAAAGCCCTGCCCGACAAGTTGGTGGGTGAGTGGCGACTGACGGCCGCCAGCCTGCCCGAAGTCACGGACGGAGGCTTCACGCGAATCGAGGCCCAGCCTCGCGCGGACTATGAGCGCGCGCTGCGAATCACGTCCTCGGGGTGTTTCGTCCTGCGAACCGCGCTGAAGGACGCGACGCTGGGAGAGGGCAACGCGCTGGTCGTCCGCGCCTGGGGCATGGTGGAAGCCCTGGGCGAGCACCACGTGAAGCTGCTGGCCAAGGACGGCCAGGCCGTGGGCCCCGTTTGCGGTGCGAAACGGGTCATCCCCCTGTCGCGCTCGAAGGTGAGGTTCAAGGGCGGCTCGTACCGGTGGGACTTGGAGGAGGGAGAGCTCACGCTGACGCTGGACGACGCGACGAAGCAGACCTTCCAGTTCGAGCGCGAAGAGGGGCCTCCTCCGTAGCGAGGCTCCCTGGCGGGCGAGGGGTCGCCGGCTCCAGGGGCGCGTTACTGAAAGTCCGCGCGCCACGCGGGGGCATCCTGCGCCATCATGACGTGTCCCGGATGGATGGGGCACGGTCTGAGCGCGAGGGGAGGCACGCGATGGCGACACACGAGCGGATGGCGAGCGTCGATGCGCTGTGGTTCCACATGGAGGAGCCCGCGAATCTGATGATGATTACGGCCGTGCTCTTCTTCGAGGGGCGGCTGGACTTCGAGCGGCTGCGCGACCACACCCGCACGCGTCTGGTGGACCGCTACCCGCGCTTCCGGCAGCGCGTGGTGCTGGGACGGCTGGGCGCTCCGCAGTGGGAGGAGGCGCAGGACTTCGACATGGATGCGCACCTGCTGCGTCTCCCCGTGCCCGCGCCTGGCGACCGCGCCGCGCAAGAGGCGCTCGTGAGCGAGTGGATGAGCACGCCGTTGGACCGCTCGCGGCCTCTGTGGCAGTTCCACGTGCTCGAGGGCGCGCAGGGCGGAGACATCCTGCTGGCGCGGCTGCACCACTGCATCTCCGACGGCATCGCCCTGGCGCGCCTGCTGTTGTCTCTCACGGATGGCGAGGCGACGGACACCGAGGCTCCGCGTGAGCGCACGCGGACTCCGTCGAGCGGGCTGGAGCGGTGGATGCGTGGAGCGCGCGCGGTGGCGGGGACGGCGCGGACGGTGCTGCGCAAGGGCGCGGAGCTTGCGGCGGAGCCCATCCTGGCTGGAGACCTGGTGCGACAGGGGGCGCTCAGCGCGGCGGCGCTCGGCAAGCTGATGGTGATTTCACCGGACCCACGCACGCCGCTGCGTGGACCGCTGGGGACGCAGAAGCGCGCGGCGTGGTCTTCGCCCATTCCCCTGGAGCGCGTGAAGGTGCTGGGCCGCGCGCTGGGCGGCACGGTGAACGACGTGCTGCTGGCGGTGCTGACGGGCGCGCTGCGGCGCTACCTGGCGTCCCGGAACGTTCCTCCCGAGGACCTGCATGCGCTCGTCCCGGTGAACCTGCGGCCCCTGGATGAGCCCATCCCTCGTGATTTGGGCAACCGCTTCGGCCTGGTGTTCCTGCGCCTGCCCGTGCACATCGAGGAGCCGCGACGTCGGCTGGCGGAGCTGTCGCGGCGCATGGGCCTGGTGAAGAAGTCTCCGGAGGCGGTGGTGACGTTCGGCGCGCTGGGGTTGCTGGGGTACACGCCGGCACCGGTGGAGCGCGCGGTGGTGGATGCCTTCGGCATGAAGGCCTCGCTGGTGGCGACGAACGTGCCCGGCCCTCGACAGCCGGTGTCGCTGGCGGGGGTGACGCTGCGAGAGCTGACGTTCTGGGTGCCGCAGGCTGGGCACCTCGGGCTGGGCGTGAGCCTCTTCAGCTACGCGGGGCAGGTGACGATGGGCGTGGCCGCGGATGTCCTCCGCGTGCCCGACCCGCATGTGCTCATCCAGAACTTCCACGAGGAGCTGGATGCCCTGCACGAGTCCGCGATTCCGGGCGCGGGCGCGGCGTGAGCCACGGCTACACCAGGCCGTGCTCCTCCAGCTTGTTGTAGAGCGTCCGGCGGCTGATGCCGAGCAGCCGCGCCGCCAGCGTGCGGTTGTCTCCCGCGCGCCGCAGGGCATCGACGAGGGCCTGTCGCTCGGTGTCCTTGCGCTGGGACTCCAGCGTGCGGCCAGAGTCGGTGCCCGCGGGCTGCGCGCTCGCAACCGAGTGGGGCCCGGCCGGAGTGCCCTGGGCGGGCGTGAGGACAGGGGTGGTGAGGCCAGGCTGGCGGGCCAGCTCGCGTGAGACGTCTTCGCCCGTCAGCGTCTGTCCGTCCGAGAGCACCACCAGTCGCTCCAGGAAGTTCTGGAGCTGGCGCACGTTGCCCGGCCAGGGCTGGGCCTGGATTACCGCGAGCCCGTCGGCGGTGAGCGTGAAGGGTGGCTTCCCATTCGTCCTCGCGTGGACGTCCAGGAAGTGTCGGGCCAGGGGTTCGATATCCTCGGGCCGCTCGCGCAGGGCGGGCAGCCACAGCGGCACCACGTTGAGGCGGTAGAAGAGGTCCTCGCGGAAGCGTCCCGCCTTCACCAGGTCCTCGAGCGGCTGGTGCGTGGCGGCCACGAAGCGGACGTCCACCTTCACCGTCTGCGTGCCTCCCAGCCGCTCCAACTCGCGCTCCTGGATGACTCGCAGCAGCTTCACCTGCACGGCGAGGGAGATGTCTCCCACTTCGTCCAGGAACAACGTGCCGCCATGGGCCAGCTCCACCCGGCCGGGCTTGCGCGTGGCGGCGCCGGTGAACGCGCCCTTCTCGTAGCCGAACAGCTCGCTCTCCAGCAACGTGTCAGGGAGCGCGGCGCAGTGCAGCTTCACGAAGGGGCCCGCGTGGCGCGGACTGCCGTCGTGCACCGCCTTCGCCGCCAGCTCCTTGCCCGTGCCGGACTCGCCGCGCAGCAGCACGGTGGCCATGCCCGTGGCCGCCTTCGCCAGCAGCGCCTGGGCCTCCGCCATCTTCCGGCTGCCTCCGACGAAGGCGCTCGGCGTGCGCAGCGGCTCGTTCGCTGCTTCTCCCTGCGCGCGCAGCAGCGCCTTGCGGATGGTGAAGAGAATCTCCTCGCGGTCGAAGGGCTTGAGCACGAAGTCCGCCGCGCCCGCCTTCATCGCCTCCACCGCCAGCGGCACGGTGCCATGCGCGGTGAGCAGGATGACGGGGACGTCGGGCCAGCCCCGAGCCACCTCGGTCAGGAGCTGCATCCCGTCCATGCCCGGCATGCGCACGTCGCTGACGACGACGTCCACGGGCTTGCGCTCCAGCATCGCGAGCGCTTCCTTCCCGTCACGTGCCGCGTGGGTCGTCAGCCCCGCCTGGGACAGCAACGCGCCCAGCACCTTGGCCACCGCCGGGTCGTCGTCCACCAGCAGCACGGTCCCCTTCAACGACTCGCTCACGCGGCTTCTCCTTCAGACCCACTTCCGACCCGCCGGACGTCCATCGGCAGGCTCAGGCGCACCACCGTACCGTGCCCCTCTCGGCTTGTCAGACTCACCGTGCCTCCATGTGCCTCCACCACCCGCCGCACGAAGGCCAGCCCCAGTCCGCTGCCCGCCGCCTTGGTGGTGAAGAAGTCGTCGAAGGCGCGCTCCCGCGTGCGCGCGTCCATGCCTTCACCGGTGTCCTCTACCTCCACCGCCACGGCGAGGCCGTCCCGCAGGGTGCGCACCGTGAGGGTTCCACCCCCGGGCATGGCCTCCACGCCGTTTCGCACCAGGTTCTCCACCGCGTTGGCCAGCAGGTCGGCGTCCCCCGAGCAGGGGGGCAGGTCCGGCTCCAGCGCGCGGACGATGGAGACCTGGCCGGGGCTGGCGAAGGACTGGAGGGAGAGGACGCCTTCCACCAGTCGCCCCAGGTCCACGGGGCGGGGGAGGGGCTCCACGCGCGCGAGCCGCTGGTAGGTGTCCACCACCCGTCCGAGTCGCTCCACCTGCTCCAGCATCAGGTCCAGGAACTCGCCGTGGGTGGCCGAGGACTGGCCTCGGGTGTGTTCTTCCTTGAGGTACTGCGCGGCGCCCTTGAGCGCGGCGATGGGGTTCTTCAGGTCATGCGCCATCTGCGCGGAGAAGCGGCCCAGCGTGGCCAGGCGCTCCATGCGCTCGCTGCGGGTGACGTATGCGGTGACGCCTCGACGCGTGGCCGCGAGCAGCGCGAAGGTGATGGCGGTGGTGAAGACGACGAGGGCGCCCACCTGCGCGGCGAAGAGGCGGAAGACGGTGAGGTAGGCCAGCACGCCCACGCCGGCCAGGGTCGCCGCGTGCAGCGCCATGCGCGGAGCGCCTTCGCCCAGGTCTCGACCGAAGAGTCCGAAGCGCAGAGACGCCGTGGCCATGACGGGCAGGCCCAGCAGCGTGCCCAGCGTGCCCAGTCGAGGCACCTGTCGCAGGCCCAGCTCCACCGCGAGCTCCGTCAGCAGCAGGGCGACGAGCAGCGTCAGGCCGAGCACGATGAGCCCCGCGCGGGCGCGCTCATCGGGGTGTCGTGCGTCGCGCAGGTGAAGGGCGAGCAGCGCGAAGGCGGCACCGAGGGGCGGGGCCACCAGCACGGTGACGAAGATGCCGAAGCGCAGCGTCAGCAGCCGGGCGGCCAGCGTGGGCGCACCGAGGGCGGCGAGCATCGCCATCGCCAGCGCGCCGAAGACGGCATAGGTGCCGAACATGGCCCAGGCCGAGCGCCGCCGTCGTCCCACGAAGGCGAGGGCGAAGTGCAGGGTGCAGGGCACCGTCATCAGCGCGGCGGCGAAGCCCACCTGCCTCCAGCCCGGCTCACCCGAGCGCTCCAGGCCGAAGCCGGTGAAGTTCCAGGTGGAGAGGGCGATGGACAGCAGGGACAGCGGGAGCGCCAGCGGACTGCGGCCGATGCGCGCAAGCGCCAGGCCCGCGAGCGCGAGCTGGCCGGCACAGGCGATGATGTTGATCCACATCCCGCTCGTCATGGCGTTCCCTGTCGTGCCGGTGTCACGCGCGCCAGCATAGTCCGGGACGACGCTCGGCTCTGAGCGGTCAAGCGTCCTTGCTCCGAGTCGATTCCAGCTTCGTCGCGGGTGTGGGGCCACCCGAGCAGGCCCAGGCAAGCGGCGGCGGCGAGGTCTGCTCCCAGATGGAGCCCGGCACGAGCGTGCGGTGCTCTTCCCTCAAGAGGTGCATGGCTCCAGTTGCTCGCCAGATTTCGCAGGCACTCTTGCTTGGGATGACTGTCATCGTGACTGACGAGAATCCCCTTCGTATCGCGTCCGAACTCGCCCAAGCAGGAAGGACAGCCGAGGCCATCGCTTGTCTGGAGTCCGCGCTGGCTCGCACCCGGTCGAACAAGGAACGGCCAGCCAACGTATCCACTTTGGCCAGAACAGCGGGACTCCACTGCGAGGCAGCCGGGAGCCTTTCGCAGGCAGCGCTCTACTACGAAGAAGCAATTGCCAACGCGGAGCCCGAGCCACTCCTGTTGCTCGCCCTGGCGAGCGTCCGTCGGCGGTCCGGTGAAGCAGACACTGCGCGCTCGTGCCTGGCGCGAGCCGAAGCCCTGGCTCAGTCATCCGCTGATGCTGATGCCTTGAAGATGGTCGCCAATCTCCGCGCGGAGTGGGCGAGCGAGGACGGTTGAGCAGCTCTCGCATCGAGCGAGTCCTCAGGCGGCTGATGACCGCCTTCGGGTAGAGCCCCTTCGCGTCGGGAGCCATAGGGCTCGCTTCACTGCCCAGGTCTGACGCCGCGAGTTCTCTAGAGCATGCCGAGTCGGCGCGCGTTGGCCGGGTCCACCGCAGCGGTTTCCCAGCGACGGGCGGCCACTTCGCGCTCCGACTCGGGCGCGTCCGCGTAGTAGCCGAGCGTGTCGTTCAGCGCGCGGCTCAGCTCCTCGATGGCGGCGAGCCGCACGTCGAGCTCACGGTGTCGCAAGGCGGTGATGAGCCAGTCCGCGCGGCGCCGGCTGCGGTTCTCCATCCACCACGTGGCCCACTGCTTCGGGCTGAGTCCCAGCGGCATGCGCGTCACCTCGCGCAGTGCTTCCGCCGCGGCCTGGGCGCACATCTCGTCGTCGCTGCTCGTGAGCTGGATGAGGCCCTCGACGGCCTCGCGGTCATGCAGCGTGCCCAGCGCCCTTGCGGCCAGCGCGCGACGCATCATGTCCTTGCTGCTCAGCTCCTGACGCAGCTCCCGCAGCGCCGAATCCAACCGGGGCAACTGCTTGAGCGCGGCGGCGGCCACGCGCGCGGCGCTGGAGATGTCCGGCTCCAGGTCGAACAGCCCACGCAGCACTCCATCCACCAGCTCCACGTAGGGCAGATTGCCCGCCGTGAGCAGCGCGAAGTAGCGCGTGTCCGGGTCCTGCGAATCCAGCAGCGGCGACAGGGCCTGCGCAGCCGGCCGACCCAGACGCGACATCGCGGCGGGAATCGGTCCCAACTCGTCCGCCTCGGGCAGCTCGACGACGGGCAGCCGGCTCCATGCCGTGGGGCCGGGGAAGTGCTGCGCCAGCACGCGGGCACTGGCCTCGGGCGAGCGCGCCAGTTCCACCATCGCGTTGGAGCGCTGCGCGGCGTCCGGCCCCGTGAGTCGGCGCAGCAGCGGCGCGAAGTCCGGAGGCGGGCGCTCTTCCTGCGACTGCGCGCGCGGCGGCAGCGCGGCGGCGCGACCGATGGTCCCGGAGGTGCCTCGGCCGAAGAAGGGGCCCCAGCCCAGCCCTGCGACGACGGCGGGCGCGGGGACGGGAGCGGACGCGACAGGCACGTCCACGTCGATGGAGATGTCCTCTTCCGGCGCGCGCGGCTCGGTGACGCGCTGCTTGCGGAACAGGATGAGCTCCTGGAAGGCCGAGGACAGGTCCTGGCAGAACAGGATGTAGTCCGACAGCCGGCGCTGGCTCATCGGCTTCTGTCCGCAGTCACCGTAGAGGATGGCCACCAGCCGGCCCTTCACCTCCACCGGGTACAGGAAGACGGTGCGCGGCGTCTGGCGGCCGAACAGCTCCAGGTAGTGCCGCGTGAGCGCGTCCGGAGGCAGCGGGCCCGCGTAGCTGCCTCGCGTCACCGCCACGGTGCGGAAGACGCTGCTCGCGTCGAGCGGCACGGACACCTGGGCCAGTCCCTCGCCCGTCATGCCCTCGCCACGGCCGTCCCAGCCCACCGCCGCGCCACGCATCACCGCGAACGCGGCCACGTAGTCGAACGTGCGCCGGCCGAAGCGCAGCGCCACGTCCATCAGCTTGTCGCGGTCCTTGGTGGACTCCTTCAACGCCGCGCGCGCCTGCGCCAGCGTCCAGTCCGGAACCTCCTGCGAGGCGGGCGACACGACAGGCCGGGCTTCCGGCTCGGCTGCGCGCGCGCGCGTCGGAGCGGGCGGCGCCTTGTTCGGATTGGGGAAGACGATGAACGCGGGCTCACTCGAGCGCGGCGGTTGCATCGGGACAGGGGGCACGTCCGGGCGCGTTCCCGACAGCGGAGAACCGAAGCGGAGCGTGGGCGGCGGCAGCGCGTCCGCGGCGGACGGCTGCGCCGGAGGACCCGGAGGCCAGACCTGGGGCGCCGTGCCGGGCTGCACGGGCGGCGCCGGGGGCCACACCTGGGGTGCTCCCGTCTGCGCTCCAGCGGGGCGCGCGGCGGGCGTCGTCGCGGGGCGGGCCGCGGGCTGCGCGCCGTTGGGCGGCGTCGTCGCAGGAGCAGCAGGACGGGACGAGGTGTCGGTGGGGCGCGACGGAAGCTGCGTGACGTCGACCGGACGTGACGCGGGCTGCGCGGTGGGCGGCAGACCTCCGGACGGGGCTCCCTGTGTCGTAGCGGGCGCGGCTCGCGTGGAGGCGGTCTCGGCGGCTCGGGCCGGTGGCGCGACAGAGGGTTGCGCGACGGGTGCGCTCGCCGGAGTACCTCGCGGCGCGACAGCGGGCGGCGCGACGGGCGCGCTCGCCGGAGTGCCTCGCGGCGCGGGCTGTGAGGCGGGCGGCGTGGCGGTGAGGACGGGCGGCTGGGCCGGGCGGGTGTCCGGCCTCGACGGCGTCGACGTCACGATGGGCGGCGGTGGCGGACGCGACGGCGGCTGAGCAGCGGCGGTCGCGGCGGAGCGCTCGGAGGCCGGCATGTTCAGGCGCAGTGGCGCGCGAACGAAGGCGGGCGG
>NZ_JABXEM010000237.1:0-18230 GCF_013372595.1 Myxococcus sp. AM011 | reverse complement strand
GCGAGGGCGGCAGCAGGAAGTCCTGCTGCACATTCCAGGGGCGGAACTTCTTGCTCATGCCGGACATTGAGCCTCCTCATCCCCGGCAGGGCAAGCCCTCGTTGCGATTACCGCGACAGGCTCCTAGTGCTGCTGGCCGGTTGCAGCAGCACCACGAAGTCCGTGGGGCTTCACACAGACCACGGCGAGCCCATCGTGCGCACCCCACGCGGCGGCGATGCCGCACCCGTGGAACTGGACGAAGACGACTTCGTTGAAGCCCTGGAAGCACTGGCCCGTAGCGTGCGGCCTTCCACGCATCCCCAGGAAACGGCTCGGCGGTTGTTCGAGATGGATTCGCGCAGCGGCTCGTACCTGTACGAGACACGCAGCCACCGTGTCATCCCGCTGGGTCCAGGTGAACATCTGGAGGGAGAACCCACCTCGACAGAGGTGGGGATGACGCGCGCCTACCTGCACTGGTGTGAGCGCACGAACAAGCCCGGAGATTGCCTGCGTCTCCTGGTGGAGAGTGCCTCTGTCACTGGAGATGGTCGCTACGCATTGGCCATGGCCCTGGCCCAGGGCGCCGTACTGGACGAAATGATGGATGCTTTCAAGGACATGGCCAACCCGCAGGCCATGATGTCGGCGGTTCTCTGGACGTGGACCACCTACTGCATCTTGCTCTCGGTACCCGAGCCGTTCTCGAAGGGTGCCGCAGCCGTGATGACGGCCTCACTCATTGCCTACGTGGGCATCGACACGTTCTGGAGCCTCATCGTGGGCTTCAAGCGTCTGGTGGACGAGGCGGAGCGGGCCACGACGTTCAACGAGCTACGCGAGGCGGGAGAACGCTACGGCGAGGTCATGGGCCGCAACGCGGCGCGAGCGTTCGCCATGCTGGCCACGGTGGCCATTGGGAACACGGCGGCGGGGATAGGGTCGAAGGTGCCCATGCTCCCCGGCGCAGCACAGGCCGCGATGCAGGCCGAAGCGCAGATGGGCATCCGTCTCGCGGCGGTCGCGGAAGTGGGAACGGTGGCAGTGAGTGCCGAGACGGTCACCATCACCCTCGCTCCCGGCGCCCTAGCCATGGTAGCCAGTGGCGCGAGCGGCGGCCGCTCCGTCAAGGTGCGTCCCACGGGCTACAGAGCCTGGGGCTCGTTCAGTGGCTTCAAGAAGGCCATGGGTCCGGCGGGCAAGGACAAGGAGTGGCACCACATCGTCGAGCAGACCCCGGGCAACGTGAAGCGCTTTGGTCCCCAGGCCCTCCACAACACCGAGAACGTCATCCCGCTGGACAAGGGCCTGCACACCGATATCAGTGCCCTCTATTCATCAATTCGCCCATTTCTCACGCAGTCCTATACACAGACCGTGCGGCAGTGGCTGAGCACGCAGTCCCACCAGGCTCAGCGAGAGTTTGGGTTGCTGGCCATTGAGAACGTGAAGAAGGGGCTCTGGTGATGACGTTGGAAGAACTGGTCGAGCAATTCGCGCGGAATGTCGCGGCCCAGACTGATGCCATCCGGCGAGGAGATGCCAGGACAGGCAATCGCCACGCCAAGCAATACATCGCGGCGCTTCAGCAACTCCGGAAGCATGGGAATGCGGGTCGGGACGCCCTCGCCGTACTGCTGAAGCATCCCCGCACGGACATTCGCGCCGCGGCGGCTGGGTTCTTGCTCCGCTACAGGACGGCCGAAGCGAAGGCAGTGTTGGAGGAAGCAGCCAAGGAAGGAGGCATCGGCGCCCTCGACGCAATCATGACGCTGCGACATTGGGAGGACGGCACCTGGGCGCTCGACCCGGAGTAACCGCCCATCCCAAATCGCGCATCACCATGACCAGAACGCACGGTCCTCCTCGTATCTCCATCGCAGTGCGCGAACGGGCGACGTGGATGTCCACTCGCCGGAAGGAGACCCTCATGCGTTCCTACTCATTCCTGTTGGGCGGCTTGCTGCTCGCGGGCTGTGGTGGCTCGGCGGGCCCCACTGCGACCTCGCCGGAAGAATCCCTCACCACTGGACTCACATACGAGCAATTCAAGGCCTCGCTCTATCAGGAGCCCGACACGGGCCTCTACCTCGTCGAGGGAGACATCCCCATCCATGGGGAAGAGAAGCTGCGCGAGTACTACGCCCGAAGCGTCCAGCCAGGAGGCCTCATCATCCATCAGACGGGTGGCGGGGACACGGCATGGACTGGACCCCAGGCGAACAACCTCACCTACTGTGTGAGCACGTCCTTGAGCCACCACGCCAAGGTCGTCGAGGCCATGCAGCGCGCCGCCCTCTTCTGGGAGGCCGAGGCCTACGTCGCGTTCCGCCACGACTTCGGACAGGACGGCAACTGCCACGCCTCCAACAACACCGTGGTCTTCGACGTGCGCGTCGCCGCGTCCAACGCCCCATACGACGCGCGGGCCTTCCTCCCCAATGGGGCGCGCTCCAACCGAAACGTCCTCATCCACCCCAACGTCGTCATCCAGGACAGCGTCGACGAGCTGACCGGCACCCTCACGCACGAGCTGGGGCACGCGCTGGGCTTCCGTCACGAGCACACCCGCGTTCCGGGGACGCCGTCGCCCTGCGCGGAGTCCAATGACTGGCGAGCGCTGACCCCTTTCGACTCCACCTCCATCATGTATTACAACACCTGTCCTGGCTTCACGGGGCTGTGGCCCATCCTCAGCGGCTGGGACAAATGGGGCGTCGCGGACAAATACAAGCGAGGCCCCCAGGTGGTGGCCGGCGACTTCGACGGCAACGGTCTGGATGACGTGCTCGGCTACCACCCGGGCAACGGTCAGGCGTGGGTGGGGTTCTCCAACACGCTCGGGAGCTGGAGCCGCTCCACCAGCATCATGAGCGCGGGCTTCGACTTCGGGTCCGGCAATGACCGGGTGGTGGTGCTCGACTTCAACAACGATGGCCGCGACGACCTGTTCGTCTACCGTCCCGGGGGCGGTCCCGCCTACGCGATTCGGGGCAATGCCGACCGCACCTTCACCACCACCACGGCGACGAGCAGCTTCGCCGGCTTCAACTTCAGCGGGCCCCATGACCGCGCCGTCGCGTTCGACTACGACACCGATGGCTTCAAGGACCTCTTCTTCTACCGGCCGGGTGGGAGCGTGGCCTGGGTGGCTCGGAGCAACGGCGACGGGACGTTCTCGCAGGCCTTCGCCAGCACCTCGGGCATCGCCGGCGCCGCGCTCCAGGACACCCGCGACCAGGTGCGGGTGCTCGACTCCGACAACGATGGCCGCGACGACCTGTTCTTCTTCCGCCCGGGCGGCAACCTGGCCGCGTTGATTCGCAACACCACGACGGGCTTCACCGGCAACCAGGCGTTCGGCTTCGCGGGCTTCGACTTCCTGGACGGCAACGATGACGTGGTGGTGCTCGACTTCAACGGCGACAACCGTGACGACCTGCTGATGTACCGGCCGGGGCATGGCGTCGCCTACCTGGCACGCAGCCTCGTCACGGGCGGATACACCCTCCAGTCCGGAAGCAGCTCGGGCATCGGGGGGTATGACCTGCTGGACCGTTGGGACCGCGCGGTGAAGCTCGACTTCAACAACGACGGCTTCGACGACCTGTTCTTCCACCGTCGAGGCACCCAAGCCGCCTACATGCTCCAGGGCAATGGCGCGGGTGGCTTCTCCATCGCCTACGGCGGGTCAGGCATCGGCGGCACCTGGGCGTATGACTTCACCCAGCACCAGGACAAGGTCGTCGTCCTCGACCACGACAACGACCAGCGCGACGACGTCTACCTCTACCGCGCGGACATGTACCGGCAGGTCCAGTCCATGGCCAACGGACAGTTCCTCGCCTTCTCCCCGGACGCGGCCATCGCGCCCTGGTGACGACCGCTCCCAGCACTTGGGGGCGCGAATCCCGCCGCGGGCATTGGCCCATCCGCCTCGCGCTGTCCTCCAACGCGGCACGAGCCACCGTGCCGCGTTCCTTCACGGCTCAAGGGAGCCTGAAGACCCGCAGGTTCTCTTCGCCCCTGCGCACGTAGACGAGGGCGTGGTGCGTCGCCAGGTAGAAGAAGCGGTTCTTCACCAGCTCATGCCACCCGCCGAAGGCGCCAGCCTCGTACTGGGGAGCCTCGCGCAGCGTGAGGGCCACCGGGTCGACCTCGTAGGTCCGGTACTCGAAGCTCCCGTCGCCATCGCGGTCATACCGGAACGCGGCGATATAGCGATTGAGCGGAGGCACGTAGGCGAACACCTGGCCCTCGAAGTATTCGCTGAAGCAACGCGCACGCACCAGGTCGCTCGTCAGCTTCAACTCGCCCCATTTCGTCGTGTCCAGGTCGTAGGTAATCAGTCGGGGAAAGTGCACGTGCGGCTCCTCGTGCCCCGGGGCCGGGAAACTCACCAGCGTGCGCCCCACCCTCGCCATCTGCGCGAAGAACCAGGTGGGAGGCGTGATGACCTCCCACTTCCAGGACTTGTCCGCGGCCCCGAACGACCACCACCGCGAATAGTTGCCGTTCTCCGTGGGGCCGAATACGTAACGGCCCGCCACCTCGTCCCAGAACGTCCACCCGGCCGCGCCACCGTACCCCGTCTCTCCGTTGTAGGAGGCACCCGGGGTGTTGAACGGGTTGTGGCGCGTCCACTTGCGCGTCGTCAGGCTGTAACGCCACATGCGCCGGACGCCAAAGGCAATCTCCTCGAGGTCCGGGTTGTAGACGAGCCCGTTGTAGGTATGACGGGCCGTGGGGTTGCCTGTCGATGCGGCGGGCCGGGCCGGGTCGAAGAACTCGTCCCCGGTGACGTCGCTGTCCGGATGAGCCTTGGCGTACTCCGAGGCGGGCGGATAGCTGCTGTAGGTATTCCCCCAGGGGACACCCGTCCAGTTCGCCGAGTGGTCCGGGAGCTGCTCGATGCTCCAGCGCATCTTCGCCATGTCGAAGCGATAGATGCCGTTGTTGGAGCTGTCCGCGTGGCCACCACCGAAGGCCCACCACCGCGCGCGCGGCGCATCCAGCGCCACACCCGAGTATGCGTTGATGACCCCGGCGAGTCCCTGGGAGCCGAGGTCTCGGAAGCCAGGGAGCGCCGCCTTGACCTCCGCGTCGAGCGTGGTGAGGGGCGTCCCCGCGACTTCAATCCACCGGTCCTTCGGGACGAGCGCCCACGACACCTCATTCACCAGCCCCGTCGCGTCGCGCCCCGGCGTCCACACGTTGCCCACCAACGTGCCCGACTCCGTGCCGTGGCCCCAGGTGAACTCGGGAGGAGGCTGCTGCCCGCCATCCGGTGAGGTCGTCCCACTGTCAGGCGAAGGTCCTCCGTCGGGGGAGTCCGTCCCGCCGTCGGGAGAGGGCTGCTCCCCGGGAGAAGGGTCCGACGAGTCGCACCCCGCGACGACGCCGACCACCGAGAGCGACACGATGAGAATCCAAGAAGACAAACGTCGGCTCAGATGGCCGGTGGTCATGCACTGCTCCAAAGACAAGGAAGCTGAATGCCCGCGCGCCAGTCCAAGGCAAGTGACATGCCACGGGGCCCCCGCACGAGCACCCCTGCGGAGGCGCATGGCGGTACAGGCCCGCCGACGTGAAGACAGGGGGGACCACCCCACATCGTGTGGCCCATGTGCCCCACAGTCCCCCTCCAACGAGGTCCAGGTCTATGGTCCGGCCCCATGAATCTCGTCATCACAGGCGCCAACCGTGGCATCGGCCTCGAACTCACCCGGCAGTCCCTCACGCGTGGAGACACCGTGTACGCAGGAGTCCGAGAGTTGGCGCAGGCCCGCGAACTCTCCGCCCTCACGGGAGCCTCGGGTGGCCGGCTGCATGTACACGCCCTCGACGTGACCCGCGATGAGAGCGTGAGTTCGTTCGCCGCCGCGCTGACGGGTCCGGTGGACCTGCTCATCAACAACGCGGGTCGGCGCACCCGGAGCGATGACCTCGAGGACCTCTCACTCGAGGACGCACTCCAGATGATGCAGGTGAACGCGCTCGGAGCCCTCCGGGTGACACGCGCGCTGCTGCCACGTCTTCGGCAAGCACGCGGGGCGAGAATCGCGAGCCTCAGCTCGGGGCTCGGCTCCATCGCCGACAACACGTCGGGCGGAGGTTATGGCTACCGGATGTCAAAAGCGGCGCTGAACATGGCCACCCGCTCGCTCGCGGCGGACTTGCGCGGCGAGGGACTCATCGCGGTGGCCATCAGTCCCGGCTGGGTTCAGACAGACATGGGCGGAGCGAGCGCACCGACGCAGGTGTCCGAGTCCGCCACGGGGCTGCTCACGGTGCTCGACCGCCTGACGCTCGGGGACAGCGGCGGCTTCTTCGACTTCCGGGGCCAGCGCCTCGACTGGTGAACCCGGTGGCATGTCCGGGCGTTTGCCGGGTGGCGCCGGAGATGCCGCTGGAGGGCCGAGGGCTTATGGTGCCTGGGTCAAGTGCATAGGAGGCTTCCATGCCCAGCATCCGTGACTCCCTCCTTTGCCTGCACCCATCGGTCCTTGCCGTGGTCCTGGCGCTGTCTTGTACACGCGCGCTCGCCGCCGATGCACCGTTCCCGGCCAACGGCGTCCGGCACTGCGACCAGTTGTTCCGCGACGCCGCGCAGGCCTGTGCGGCGTTCGTCAAGGGTTTCGACCGGGGCGGCATGGTCGGTGCGCCGGCGTATGAGGGACAGGGGGCCTTCCGGTGCTACTTCAAGGACGGAGACGACGAGAAGGACCAGGTCGCCGCGAATGTCGACTGCCCGCCGCAGGCAAGTGCCGCGGGGCCCGCGACCTGCCGCTGCGACGGAGCGCTCGTCCACGTCAAAGGGGCTTGCGTTGAACCCAGCCAGGCATCGGCGGACTCGCTGGATGACGGCGTCCGCGTCGAACCGGGCAAGGTGGCGGCAGAGGCCGCGAAGGCGGACGGCGGCCCCTGTGCGGAGCTCGACGCTCTCGCCGGTGAGGCATTGAAGAATGAGCTCGTCAAACGGGTGGACACCCTGAAAGAGCGCGCGCATTCCGAATTCGCCGCCGACCCCAGCGTCGCGATGCAGGTGCTGACCGACAAGGAGGTCGCCTACATGTTCGGCGGAGGCGGATATCGGCCCAATCCCAACGTCGGGTCGGGCAAGAACGTGCAGACGATGACCGACGGGTTGTTCAACGTGCTGTACGGCAAGGCCCTCGAGCGACTGACGGCGGGCCACCTGCAGAGCGCCATCTGCGTCTCCCCCTACCTCGACCATTTGTCAGACGTCGTCCAGATGAACAAAGGAGGGGCCCCCGACTTCGTCGGTAAAGACAAAGCGAAGGGGTTGGAGATCGACATCACGACGCCACCGCAGGTGCTGGTCAAGCAGAGGGAGGGAAAGCAGTACAGGTTCATCACCTACGCGCGGAGGCTGAGGCTGAACGAGGCCGGCATCGCGGTGAAGCTCTAGACTCCGGCGCAGGAACGGACCAGAAGTCGCGGGAACAGACCGTGTTTTCGCCTCCTGGCTGGGGCCCAATGACATCGCCGGCCCGGTCCTCCCAGCGGGGACTTCCGGCGACATCCCACTCCAGGAGCATCCACACCATGAGCACGGCCCATTCCCCCTCTCATCGCGGGCTCGACGCCCTGCTGACGCCCCAGAACAGCGTGGTGCTGTTGATCGACCACCAGCCCTACCAGTTCGCCAACCTGCACAGCCACGAGCCGACGATGGTGTTGAACAACGTCATCGGCCTGGCCAAGGCGGCCAAGGTCTTCAAGGTGCCGACCATCCTCTCCACCGTGCTCGAGGAGCGCGGCGGCTACCTCGTCAAGGGCCTGCAGGACGTGTTCCCCGAGCAGAAGCCCATCGACCGCACCTTCATCAACACCTGGGAAGACGGCCGCGTGGTGGACGCGGTGAAGAAGACCGACCGGAAGAAGCTCGTGATTGCCGCGCTGTGGACCGAGATTTGCCTGGCCATGCCCGCGATTCAGGCCGCCGGTGAAGGATATGACGTCTATGCCGTCACGGACGCCTCGGGCGGCGTCACTCGCGAGGCGCATGAGATGGCGGTGAGGCGCATGCTGCTGGCGGGAGTGACGCCCATCACCTGGATGGCGGTGATTGCCGAATGGCAGCGCGACTGGGCCCGCGAGGCCAGCGCCGCCGAGCTCTCCGCCGTGATTGGCGAGCACGGCGGCGGCAGCGCCGTGGCCTTCGCCTGGGAGATGCAACTGCTGGCAAGCCGGGCAGGCAAAGGCGCCTGAGCGCGCGTCCTCCCGTGTTCGGGGAAGACACGCCGTGGATCTGCTGACATCGTCCTCTCGATGCTCCCTGGTCCCAGGGAGTTCGGGAGGACGATGCCGTGGAGACACGCGTTGAACGACTGAGCCCATTGCCCGAGAACGTGGTCGCGCTTTCCTCCGTCCGGCGGCAGTGGAATGGAATCTGTGTGGATGTGAATGAGAGCCAGAATTCGGGCCCGACCGGGTATTCGCTATGCCTGGAAGACCGCACTCGACTGAGCGCGCTGCTGGATGAGGTGGGAACGCCCTGCGAGCCCCGCCTGCGCGAAGGCCAACCCTGCCCCATCGGCTACGTTCCCCGGCAGATGAACATCGTGCCCGCCGGCATGACGCTGTGGGGTTACAGCGCCGGCGCGTGCACGGTGCGAGATGCCGTACTCAACTTCGACCTGTCGAAGCTGGACGAGCGCCTGGGCCAATCGCTGCGCCACGCCGACCTGGAAGCGCCGCGGTTGCGCTTCGCTGACGACCGACTCTGGACGCTGATGCGCTTGCTCGCCAAAGCGGTGGATGACGACGACCCTTCCACCCAGCTCTATGGCGATGGGTTGACCGCCGCCATCTGCGCCGCTCTGGGCTCTCGCCGAGGAGAAGGCCCATCGCCGAGCAAGGGTCTGGCACCGTGGCAACTGCGCCGGGTGATTGACTTCCTGGAATCGAGCCTGCCCGAGCGCGTCGAACTGTCGAAGCTGGCCGCACTGGTGGACCTGTCACAGGCGCACTTCAGCCGCGCCTTCAAGTCCTCCACCGGCCTGGCGCCGTATCAATGGCAGCTCCAGGCCCGCCTCAAGCGCGCGCAGGCGATGCTGCTGACGACGCCGGCCTCGTTGGAGCAGGTCGCCGAAGCCACGGGCTTCGCCGATGGGGTGCACTTCGGCAAGGCGTTCAGGCGGATTCATGGCACCCCGCCCGCGACGTGGCGGAGGGAGCACAAGCGCTAGCCGGGAGAGTCGCCTCCCCTCTGCCTGGCGCGACTTCAGCGACGGATCAGCACCTGGGAACCCTCTGGGCCTCCCTCCAACCGGTAGCCGGCCCGCCCCAGGCGTTCGGCCCGTGCCACATCCAGCCCGGCGAGGTTGCTCTCAAGAAGCCATCTGCCAGCCGCCTGTTTGGCGAGCGTCAATTCGGGCGCGACCGCGCCTTCGAGGAGTCCCTCGATCAATTTCATCTGCCCCATCAGGTAATCAGGCCCACCCAGTTGCTGATCACGACGACGTTCGTGCAGGAGCTTGCGAGAATTGATTCTCGCCAGGCCTCCAGCCAAGGACGTGGACTCCCATCGCTGAATGTCGCGCTCCGCAGCGAGAATCTCCGCCCTCAACTTTCTACTTGTTTCAGTCCAGAGCATCCCACGAGGAGGCAGTGGGAATCGGGTGACCGTAGCCGCTGCTTCCTTCAATGGTAGACAGGCCGGCCCTGTCTCGAAGTCCGCCGACCACGCGTCGCGTTGAACGGAGAGCCGCGTGAGGGAGAGAAATGGCGCGGCCCTCCAGAGCGCCGAAAGGGTGTTGACAATGTCTCCCACCCCATCGGCCCGTTGCAGCCGAAGCATCACCCCATCGCGGCTCTCGTGAAGCACCTTCACATTCGCGCGGGCAACGGCTTGCGTCAGCCTGGACAGCAACTCTTCCTGGTCGACTGGGGGGCAGTAGAAGCGCAGTCGGTGTTCGATTGCTTGTAGCTCACGCTCGCGCTCAACACGGTTCTCAAGCATCTCCACCAACTCAGCACGCGCAAGGCTTGAGCTTCGCTTCAGACTCCTCAACCGCCGAATCTCTTCCGTCTCACAGGCCGTGCAACCCAGGGTCACCACGAGAATTCCTGTCCACACCGCCACGGGGTGACCCGCCATCTCAGCCGTCCCTTCCATGTCTTGGGGCGCCACCCCATCCCACGCCGGGCGCCCGTCGGCGGTGGACCGTCAGTTCTTGACGACGGTGGTGATGATCAGCGGCGTCGGCGTGCCGATGAACGCCCCAGCGGTGGTGGTGCACGGCATGGGCACCTGTGAGAAGTCCGCGGCGTAGTAGCCGTACGTGGAGCCATTGCCCTTCTCGTAGAACTCCTGTCCGTCCGGGAGGACCACCTTCCAGACGTAGTTGATGCTCGTGTACTGCGTGGAGGTCCGCGCCCGGATGACACCAGTCACCGTGGTACCCCAGTGGTACGGAGCCACGGCCGGCACCTCCACGGTCTGCGGCGCCGGAGCCCAGTCGAACGGGCTGGAAGGGCCCGAGCTTCCGCCCCAGCCGTAGATGAGGAACACGCTGGTCCCCCAGGGCAGGTCATCGTTGCGGTACGTGAGGGTGATTTCCGCCTGGGAGGTGCTGAAGTAGCCACACGTGTTGAGCACCGTCCGCGCCTGGACCCACTGCGAAGCCCCGAGGGCCGAGGTGGACGTGAGCATCAGGGCGAGCACGAGCGCGGGGCGGGAAAGTCGGGACATGCGAAGACTCCAGGGAGTGGTGTGACGACCGCGTCCCATACCAGAGCCGAGGGGGCGCTGGAACCCGGGGGGCCGGCGACGTGATTGAATGTCGGTCCGACACGAGCGGCCTCTTTCGTCGAGCACGGCCACGCATGCCTCGCGAGCCCCCCATCGTCCTGCCCGTCCTGCTGCCGCTGCTGCGGCATGCCAACCCCTGGGCGCTGCTCCTGGCGAAGGAGGCGGGCTATCCGCTCTCCACCGCCAGCCTCCTCTCCGAGCGCTATGGCTTGAAGAGCGACGAGAAGCCCTTCGTGCGGGAGCTGCTCGACCGCAAGCGCAACTTCTGGGTCTTCCGCTGCGACCAGCGTCGCTTCGCGGGCGACTTCGTCGTCGTGGACATGGCAGAGCCCAGGCCGGCGAAGCGCCAGGTCGTGGTGCTCGACTTGAAGATGGGTGCGCCCCTGGTCCTGGGTGGAGGAGGGGCTGGTATCCAACTCACTCACGCCCAGGACGCGGTGGAGGGTATCGCGGCACGCAAGGGCGTCATCGCACCGGGCACGCCGTACGTGCTGGCGACAGGCGACAAGGACGTCATCCTCGCCTGGCTGCGCGCGTAGTCGCCCCAGACGCCAAGCCTCGCTACACGACGAGCGACCCGAGGAGATACAGGTTGACGCCCAGCACCATCGCGGTGGCCAGCCAGGCCAGCGCGCGCCATGCCGGTGACAGCGCGAGGGCTCCGAGCCGACCGCGGTCGCTGGTGAGCAACACCAGCGGCACCACCGTGAAGCCGAGCTGGAGGCTCAGCACCACCTGGGACACGATGAGCAACTGACCCGCGCCCTGGTCCCCGGCCATGAGGATGACCGCGAGCGC
Source organism: Myxococcus sp. AM011 (assembly GCF_013372595.1). Taxonomy (NCBI): domain Bacteria; kingdom Pseudomonadati; phylum Myxococcota; class Myxococcia; order Myxococcales; family Myxococcaceae; genus Myxococcus; species Myxococcus sp. AM011. Next base: position 6,670 of record NZ_JABXEM010000237.1, on the reverse strand, counting down.
CGGGCAGAGCGCGACGCCCCGGGTGATGAGCCTGCGCACCCACCGCCGGACCCTCAACCGCAAGAAGCCCATCATCACCACGTCGCCCGCCAGCGTGCCGGTGATGGCCGCGCTCTGCCCCGCGAGCAGCAGCGCCAGCGCGAAGACCGTCGCCGCCAGCGGACCGAGCAGCGAGCTCAGCAAGGCGTGCGCGTCCGACAGCTCGACCACCTCGGTGTGTCCGAAGCGATGAAACGCGGAGCCGGCCAGAATCAGGATGGCGGAGTTGATGAACATCGCCGCGCCGAGCGAATAGAGGGTGTTCCACGTCCCGCTCCGCACAGCCTCGCGACGGCCGCTCTCGTCGCGCGGAAAGTCACGCGTGTTGACGAGCTGGGAGTGAAGGAAGAGGTTGTGCGGCATCACCGTGGCGCCGAGGATCCCCACCGCCAGCGTCATCATCCCGCTGTCGCGCAGAATCGCGCCCGTGGGCAGATAGCCGGCGAGCACCTCGCCCGCCACGGGACGACTCAGCACCAGCTCGAACGCGAACGCCGCCCCCACCGTCAGCACCAACCCGAGCACCATCCATTCCAGCTTGCGCGGCCGCGCGCTCAAGAGCCCGAGCAGCGTCAGCACGTCGAGCGTGGTGATGAGGACGCCCGCCCACAGCGGAATGCCAAACAGGAGGTTCAGCGCGATGGCCGAGCCGAGCAGCTCCGCGAGGTCCGTGGCGGCGATGGCGATCTCCGCCGTGAACCAGAGGGGAATACGCCAGCGCGGATACGCTTCACGACAGGCCTCCGCGAGGTTCTGCCCCGTGGCGATTCCCAGCCTCACGCTGAGGCTCTGCAGCAACATGCCTATCAGGCTCGACGCGAGCACCATCCAGAGCAGCGCATAGCCATACCGCGAGCCCGCGGCGAGGTCCGTCGCCCAGTTGCCTGGGTCCAGATAGCCGACCGCGATGAGCGCCCCGGAGCCGGCGAAGGCGCCCAGCCCCCGCACCCGCGCCCCACGGGGCGGCAGCGCCTCCGTGAGCGGCTCCGCCTCCGGAGAGCCCGGCCTCGGGAACGACAGGTCCTCACGCGTGGATGTGCCGTGTCTCGACATGACCGACGTCGCTTCGGCTCAGAGCGGGATGATGGGCGACTTCTGGGGCGGAATCCCCGCGAGCACCGACTCGTCGATTCTCAGGTGCCCACGGACGAGGTCATGGGGCGTGAGCGACAGCCACCGCCGCAAGGAGAGGTCCTCGAAGTGGTCGCTTCGGAACGTCTCCAGGAAGCGCAGCGTCGTCTTGCCCGTGTTCTCCACGTAGTGGGGCATCATCCGAGGCACGTAGCCCACGTCCCCGGCCATGTAGTCGAACGTCGCGGCGTTCGACGACGAGGCGAACACCGTCATCCGCGCCTGACCGGAGATGTAGTACTGCCACTCGGCGGCGTTCGCGTGCCAATGGAGCTCGCGCATGGCGCCGGGCTCCACCTCCACCAGCGCGGCGGCGATGGACTTCGACGCCTGGAAGTTGGACGAGTCGACGATGCGCACGGTGCCCCCCTTCGTGCGGATGGGCTCCTGTGAATGCAACCGGTAGCTGAACCACGGAGACACCGGCCCCTCGCCCCCACTCTGGTCCAGGGTGAGGTTCCCCACCGGGCCGGGCTCCTGCATCAGGAAGATGTAGAGCTCATGCGCCGGGATGTTCGCGAAGGCGCTCTCCGGCACCCCGAAGTTCTTGGCGAGCACGTCCTTCGGGATGTGCGCCAGCCAGTCCGTGAGCAGGAAGGTCTCGTTCTCGTCGAAGGTGCCGTTGTCGAAGACGAGCAGGAACTCGCAGCCGTCCGGCCCCAGTCCCTGGATGGAGTGTGGGACCCCAGAGGGGAAGAACCACAGGTCGCCTTCGCTGACGTCGTCGAGGAACGTCTTGCGGCCCCGGTCCACGGCGCTGATGCGCGCGCGGCCCTTGAGCATGTAGGCCCACTCCCCTTCCTTGTGGAAGTGGAGCTCCCGGACGGCCCCCTTCTTGAGGCGCATGTTGACGCCGGCAATCTCGGTGGCGATGGGGAGCTCGCGGACCGTCGTCTGCCGTGCCCAACCCCCTTCCTCCAGTCGCATGCGACTGTCCGCGAAGGACCAGCGGAGGTTGGGCATCGAGCCATGGTCCGTGCGCGGCGGGACGAGCAGGTTCGGATTCTCCGCCTCGCGAGGAGGGTTCCTCGGCCCCAGCACCGTGGCACCCGCGCCGTTGCGGATGGGCTGTGGCGGAGCAAGCTGTGGGCCGGTTCGCTCGACGAGTTCGTCTGACATGGAAGGACATCCCTGTTCGCGAAAGACCACCGCGGCACGAGCACGCGGAGTCGAAGGGCGCCGAACCTAGGCACCTCTCCGCGAGACGTCGTCGAGCCGCGGTGGCATTGCCGCCCCGGCAACCCTCCGTCTGTCGCGTGGGGGAACTCGAAACGCGGGGGTGTTCGCCCGGAGAAGCGAACCCATGTCATCAGGACGAGGGCAGCGCGGTGCCCCCCCTGGAGCCTTCGCGCCTCAGCCCTTCTTGTCGGAGTCCGGACGCGCCGTCGGGCCCACCACGTGACGCGAGAGCGCCTTGAAGGCGGAGAGCCACAGCTCCACCTCCCGCCTCGTCAGGGCCGAGCGGGTCAGCGAGTGGATCATCTCCGAGAGCAGCGCATCCGGTCCCTGCGTATTGAGGAAGCCCACCCCCAGGAGGACCTGCCGCATCCAGGCCTGAAGCGACTGCACCAGCCGCAGCGGCGCCCCGTCCACCGCGCCCGGCGGCGGCGCCTCCACCTGCGCGCGCGCGCAGAGGTACATGAGGACCGCCGCCGCCTGCGCCAGGTTCATGGAGGGCTGCTCGGGCCGCGTGGGGATGACCAGCGCCTGCTGGCAGTGGCTGAGGTCCTCGTCGGACATGCCGCGCTTCTCGCCGCCGAGCACCAGGGCCACCTTCCCCCGCTGCGAGTGCTTCGCCATCAGCGCCACCGCCTCCTCGGGAGAGAGCGTGGGCATGCCGCGCAGGTTCTGCCGCGAGGTGGTCCCCACCGCGAGCACCACGTCCTCCAGCGCCTCGGGCAAGGTGGGCACGATTCGCGCGGCCTCCAGGATGTGGCCGGCGTGCACCGCCATGCGCCTTGCGCCGTCCATCTCCTGAAGCTGGGGGTCCGAGAGGACCAGCTCCGCCACGCCGAAGTTCGCAGCCAGGCGCGCCACGGCGCCGAGATTGTCCGGACCCTGCGTCTGGTGCAGCACGACACGCAGGTGGGAGGTGAGAGCCATGCGGCCACCATACCGGCCGCGCCCGGCCTCCGTCGCGCACATCCGCTCCGGCATGCACCACCGGGGCTCGGGCCTTCCGCGTTCCGAAGGACCGAACCCCGCTCCGTCACCACTCCGCGGACGTCACCCCGTCCCAGGGTCAGTCGTCGTCGCCGTCGCTCTCGTAGACCGGATCCGGCACCTCATACCTGCCGTGGACGCGGTTCTGCGCCTGGCAGTTCTTGGTGCACTCGCTGGCGGGAGGAGAGTTCTCAATCGCATCCTCCCCCAGCACTCCGCCCATGCGGCCACCGGACGTGACGCGCCAGATGGTCTCGCGCTCGTCCTGGACGAGCTTCGCGGCCACCTGCGGGCTGTCCTTGCCCCGGATGAGGTTCGAGTTGCCGAAGTTGATCTTCCCCGTGTACGGGTTGGTGAAATAGAACACGGCCGGCCCCAGCGTGTGGACGAAGTCAACCGTCCCCGTCTCGGTGGCCCACTCCGGCTCCAGTTGGAAGATGCCTCCCTGGGCGCAATCCTTGGCCTGGATCTTCATCTTGAGCGTCTGTCCCTCGCGAATCAGCCGCAGGGTGCCATCCTTGAGCTCCACCCGCATGGAGCTTCCATCCAGCGTCACCGCGCCGAGCAACGGCTCCTTGCGCGTGAAGAGCACCGTGGTCACCCCGCCCGTGATGTCCAGGGGGTTGTTCGTGGCCTTGAGCGTGTAGTTGTAGACGGCCAGCGTCGACACATCGACGTCGAATTCAATGTAGGTGCCGCGGACCTTCAAGATGCCGTGCGAGGGCAGCCTCGAGCTGGGGACCTCCACCCGGGTCTCCCCTCCATTGCCGCCACCGCCACCACCACCGCCGCTCCCACCACTGCCACTCCCGCTGGCGCTGTTGACGTTGAACAGGGGCGTTCCATTGGGGAGGGTCAGGACGAATCCGCCGCCCTGACAGGCGGTGGAGTTGGCGGCATGTGAGGTGGGTACGCCGAACAACGCGCAGAATCCAAACGAGAGCAACGCGCCAAAGGCGCGCGGCCGGATTGACAGACGCATGAGGGTATTCCTTTCAGGGAGTACTGGAAACAAGGACCGCATGGCTGGAGCACAGCCGCCACCACCCTAACGACTGCCTTCAACATACGCAAACACAAACATCCCCACCTCCGCGCGAGAGGGATTCCTGAGAAAGCCCTCAGCCGCGAGCACCGCTGGGATTCCTGAGGGTTTCCTAAGCCAGTCAGCGGCGACATCACGCCCAAAGAGTCACACAGCACCAACAAGGTCATTACACAGAGACTTCTCAGCCACGACCTCACACGCCCCTCTACCTTCAGTGACTTGGCGAGGTTATGGGGCGGCTTTACTTCGCCAGGATTGTTTGCCTATGAGTCATTGCATCTCGCTGTCGCCTGAAGGCGCTTCGAGATGACCCGTAAGTGTTTCCCCGAGGGAACACATCCCAAGAAGCGTCTCAGCTTGAGAATGTTCTCAGGGATGACGGGCACACGGCTGATTCAGGAGGGGACCCATGTCGCCACGAAAGAGATTGGATGGAGCAAGGTCGCAGCCGCGGCTCCCCGGGGTATGCCGGGCGCTGCTGACCGCGCTGTTCAGCGCGGGGGTGGCCTGCCAGGCCCATCCCACCGACAGCGCGCAGGAGGCGGCGGTCTCCTCCGGGACCCAGCCGCTGGCGCGGAAGGCGATGCCCCAGGTGGAGCCCGCACCCGTGGCCGGCGCGCGGGTGTCGTGCGCGCGCACCCTCACCGCGAACGTGGTGGCGTTGGATCAGGTGTACACCTACAACCGGCTCGGTTCGTACAACCCCACGGGGATGCTCTACGCCCTGAAGCGGGACGTGGAACCCATCAGCGCCTCCAGGCCCCTGGGCCCCGGCAACGTGCGGCTGAGGTCCGACAAGCGCCCGCGACCACTGACCTTGCGCGCCAACGTCGGTGACTGTCTGCGCATCCAGTTCACCAACTGGCTCGCGCCCACGCGCGCGGAGATTCCCAGCCCCTCTGAATCCCAGCCCACCGCCAGCCAGGTGGCGCAGCCCACCGCGGGCTTCGGCATGGTGCGCAAGCTGCTGCCCACGTGGCTGGTGACGCCCTCGTGGGACCCGCTGGCCTCGCTGGTCGCGGGACACGCGGTGGGCGGGACGTGGTTCGGTGCCGCGCCGGAGGGAGAGGAACCCGAGGAAGGCGAGGAGCAGGAGGATGCGGACCACGCCCACAAGGACAACTCCCCCTTCACCCGCCGGGCCTCGGTGCACGTACAAGGCCTGCAATACCTGAGCATCCATGACGACGGCGCGCAGGTGGGAAGAAACCCCAGCTCCCTCGTCGCGCCGGGCGACAGCACCACGTACACCCTCTACGCGGACCACGAGGGCGCCTTCTTCATGTACAGCATGGGCGCCTTGTTCGGCGGCCAGGGTGATGGCGGCTCCACCGCCCAGGGCCTCTTCGGCGCCGTCAACGTCGAGCCCGCTGGCTCCACCTGGTACCGCTCCAACGTGTCAGGCGACGTGCTCCAGGCCGCCACGCGCAAGGACGCCCAAGGACGGCCCCTGTCCAACCCGGACGGCACCCCGCTCATCGACTACGCGGCGCGGGACTCGCGGGACAGGCCCCTGCTCAACATCCTCGACACGAAGACGAATGAAATCTGGCACGGGGACCTGGAGGCCATCATCACCGGCTATTCCCGCAGCAGCGTGGGCACCTCCACGTCCAAGGACCAGGGCCACTTCCGCGAAATCACCACGCTCTACCACGACCAGATCAAGGCGGTTCAGGCCTTCGACGAGCTGGAGTGGAACCCGACGTTCCACGGCGTGCGCGACGGCTTCGGCGTCAACTATGGCGTGGCGGGCCTGGGCGCGCAGTTGATGGCCAACCGCGCCAAGGTGGGCCCCACCAAGGACTGCGCGGACTGCGCCTTCGAGGAGTTCTTCCTCGAGTCCTGGGCCAACGGCGACCCGGCGATGAACGTGGAGAAGGACTGGCAGGGTAACGCCGTGCGCGCCCTCTATCCGGACGACCCGTCCAACGTGCACCACAGCTACCTGGGCGACCCGGTCCGCATCCGCAACATCCACGCGGGGCCCGCGGAGACCCACGTCTTCCACCTCCATGCCCACCAATGGAAGTTCAACCCCAGCGACGACAACTCGACCTATCTGGACTCGCAGTCGATTGGACCGGGCGCGGCCTTCACCTACGACATCAACTACGGCGGCGCCGGCAATCGCAACCTCACCGCGGGCGACTCCATCCACCACTGCCACCTCTACCCGCACTTCGCGCAAGGCATGTGGGCGCTGTGGCGCGTGCACGACGTCTTCGAGGCCGGCACCCAGGACCGCCGCCTGCCGGATGGTGAGATTCCCGGCGGCACGCCCATCCC